>CAXTJJ010000048.1:0-18456 GCA_964244155.1 uncultured Spirosoma sp. | reverse complement strand
CCCAGGAAACCACAAATACCAAATAAAAACCGGTCAAGCCAACGATCAACCTTGCCTAACCTATACCGCCGGATGGTAAAGACAACCACCAATATGCCAAATATGGTGAACACGACATCCGGGTCGAAAAGAAAAGGGACTTGCTGGCGGAATGTTTTCTGTGGGCTAAAGATAATTCGCTCGTTTCCGGTCAGTGGAATAACCTGACCATTCGCCTGACGCAATGTTGCATGGGCAAACTGATCGTGAACCTGATCAGGCAGGTACATGGCGTGCCAGCCATCCGTTTGTTCATTGGCTGGCCAGCCAATGGCCAGATTCATGCCCAGTTGATACCAGGGTTTTTCGTTCAGGTAGTCATTCATCCAATCACGGTACGATTTACCGGTCATGCGAGACCGCGACGGGATAGTGAGGCTGTCGCCACAAGCTTCAACAACTATATCGCGCGGACGGGTCGCGCAGTTGTCGTAGTAAAACTTGTATCGGTACTCCCTGTTTTCAGGCAGGTAGTTCTTCTCCAGAATGGTGAGAATTCGTTGGCGCTGTGCAGGCGAAAGATTTAATGGCTGCTCCCGTATGCTTCGGTTTGTTTGCTGGTAATAATACATGACCTGATATATATTGTAAGCGGTCAAATAGTATGGCAGCGTACCCCGCAAAAATTTAAGTATAAAAAAGTCGGCGCGGTAGTCGAAGCCACCGTAGCTATAATCCCGATCCAAACCCAGCACAGGGTCAACGATTCGTATTTCGGTATGCCCAAATACCGACGATATATCGTCGTCACCCGGTCCATAGGTAACCAAACTAACCCGTGCTGCGGGCGACAACGTTTGTGCAAAAGAGGAAGGGCGTATAAGGAAGGATGTACAAAAAATAAGTAAAATACTGAACAGTGGCTTACGTCTCTTATTCATCGTCTTTATCAGCAGCGTCTTCATTGTCATCAACGTCATTCTCATAGACTCGCTTGGCCTTGGTCCGGCTTGGTTCTTTTCCCTGTACGCAGATAACGATTTCACCTTTTATCGTTTTTTGCGTAAAATACGTAATTAATTCGGACAGTGATCCGCGTTGATTTTCCTCGAATAGCTTGGTCAGCTCACGCGAAACACTCGCTTGCCGCTCTGGCCCAAACACCTCAGTGAACTGTTGAAGGGTTTTCAGCAATCGGTGGGGAGATTCGTAAAAAATCATTGTCCGCTCCTCGCCCGCCAGTTCACCCAGGCGGGTTTGACGTCCTTTTTTATGCGGCAGAAATCCTTCGAACGTAAAACGGTCGTTGGGCAATCCTGAATTCACCAGTGCGGGCACAAACGCTGTTGGTCCGGGCAGACATTCCACCAGAATATCATTTTTGATGCACTCACGCACTAACAGGAAACCGGGATCAGAAATACCGGGTGTACCGGCGTCAGAAATCAGCGCCAGCGTTTTTCCTTCTTTGAGTTGATTCACCAACCGTTGTACCGTCTGGTGTTCATTGAAAATATGGTAGCTATGGAGTGGTTTGCTAATGTTGAGATGACGCAGCAAAACGCCCGAAGTACGGGTGTCTTCGGCCAGAATGGAGTCGACACTTTGCAGGATTTTAATAGCCCGAAGCGTTATATCGTCAAGATTACCGATGGGCGTCGGCACGAGGTACAATTTCATGCCGCAAGTTAGTCATTAGTGGTGAGTGCTTCATGCTACCGCATCCCGTTACTCACCAACTGATCAATAGCTCCTGCCAATTCGCGGTCTTTTTCAGTTACGGTGTTACCGGCATCATGTGTCGATAGCTTGACGGTGACCTGGTTATAGACGTTTGACCACCAGGGGTGATGATCCATTTTCTCGGCGATCAATGCCACGCGCGTCATAAACGCGAAGGCTTCACTAAAATCGGCAAACTGAAAATCGCGGGTGAGTTGATTGTCTTGTTCCTTCCACATACGAATGGGTGTTTGGGGGTGTATCTGATAACAGCACTCTAGCTAAAGAGTTTTCGCTATGCACCTATAGAGTGCTGATTTATAGAATCCCTACCAATACCTATGATTTTGTCGGGCGCGAACAACAGTAGCCGGGTTTGCACGAACTAATTTTATTTTTCCATTACTCTACTAAAAACCAAGACTATAAACTAGTCGTATGTATGTCGAGGTATAGTTTTATGGATGATTCTTACAAATGCCGGGCGAGATGCACTGGCATTTGTGTTTTCATGCGTTGAATAATTCGCCTGAAATGAACGGAGTCCACAAGTGTACATTGTTGACTTCTATGCAGAGAGTCAGCGATTCGAAGTCGGAAGCGACCCCGGCTCGATTCCCTGTCCCGCCTATGCCCTTCACAGGTGTGCACCTTCACCCACCCGGACACCTCTGAAACGAAAGAAGTCAGCAATGTACATTGCTGACTTCTATGCAGAGAGGAAGAGATTCGAACTCTCGATACAGTTTCCCGCATACACACTTTCCAGGCGTGCTCCTTCAACCACTCGGACACCTCTCTAAAAACGAAGTCAGCAAATTAACTTGCTGACTTCTGGCAGAGAGCGAGGGATTCGAACCCCCGGTACCCTTGCGAGTACTTCTGATTTCGAATCAGACCCATTCGACCACTCTGGCAGCTCTCTGTGTCCCTTTGTGTTTGGGAGTGCAAATATGCACGATTGGCTCTAAAATCACAACTACTCGGCTAAAAAACACACTATGTAATTTTTCTTATTCTGTCATTTCACCGCTAATTGATTGACTCATACCTATCCGCACGTTCGCAGGATCGCTTTCCTGACCAAGTAGAATCATCAGTTTGGTAATGGCTGCTTCGGTTGTAATGTCTGCTCCACTTACGACGCCAATTTGCCGGAGTTGTTTACTGGTCTGGTATTGTCCCTGTGTAACGCGCCCCCCTTCGCACTGCGACACATTAACGATCACTACACCCCGGTCAATAGCTTCTTTGAGGGTGTCCAGAAACCAACTATCGGTGGGTGCATTCCCCGCACCAAAGGTTTCGAGAACTAACCCGCGCAGGTTTCGGATATTCACGATAGACTCAACAACTGGCTGAGTTATGCCCGGAAAGAGTTTCAGAATCGTTACGTTAGTGTCGAGTACGGTACGCAGACTTAGCATTTGGTTGGGTTGATATGGACGAATATACGGTCGGTTGTAATCAATACTCACACCAGCTGTGGCCAGATGCGGGTAGTTTTCGGATGCAAATGCATTGAATTGAACACTCTCCTGCTTGGTTGACCGGTTGCCCCGAAGTAACAGCGAATTGAAATACACGCACACTTCCGGCACGATAGGTGTGCTTGGGTCAGTTACAGATGACTCCACGGCCGGAACGCCGGAGCGGGCCGAATCCACGGCGGCCGCTATTTCGAGGGCGGTAATGAAGTTTTCACGAGCATCACTTCGGGCTACCCCGATGGGTAGTTGGGCTCCGGTTAGAATAACCGGCTTATTCAGTCCGACCAGCATAAAACTCAGGGCCGATGCCGTATAGGACATTGTGTCTGTCCCGTGAAGGATTACGAAACTGTCGTACTGATCGTAATTTTTCTGAATCATCTGCGCCAGTTCTACCCAGATAGCGGGTTTCATGTTCGATGAATCAATAATTTCGTGCAGCGTAATGAGCGTGATTGTAAAGTCCAGTCGGCTGAGTTCAGGTAATCGCTCAAATACACGATCAAAGTTAAAGGGAACAAGCTGGCTGGCGTGAGGATCATACACCATCCCAAATGTACCCCCTGTATAAATTACCAACACCGACGCGCGCGGTTGCCGGGTTGAAACGGGACTGATGTGAACTGTTTTATACGTCATTGTTACGGTAGAATTTCAAAACTATTCTGGTAGAAGATTGGCATACAAAGCGGGTAATAACGCCAATGCATTGGCGGTGGTGTGACGGGCCACATCGTCTATACTGACTTGTTTGAGGCCGGCCAGACGTTGAGCTATCAGGCGAATGTAAGCTGGTTCGTTTCGTTTACCGCGATACGGTACGGGGGCCAGATAAGGGCTATCTGTTTCCAGCACCAGGTGCTCCAAACCAACATTCGGTAATACCTTGTCTATTCCCCCGTTTTTGAAAGTCGACACCCCCCCGATCCCCAATTTAAAACCCATGTCAATGGCTCTGTTGGCTTCATCGAGTGTCCCCACAAAGCAGTGAAATATACCCGTCAGACCCGGAAGAGCCAGTTTCTCGATCAAATCTACCGCTTCGGCAAAGGCGTTCCGGTCGTTTCCCGAACGAGTGTGCATCGAAACCGGCAGCTTCTGTTCAGCGGCCCAGCGTAGCTGTGTCCCGAAGGCGGCAAATTGCTGATCGACGTAGGTCATGTCCCAATAAAAATCCAGTCCGATTTCGCCGACAGCCATGAACGCGTTGCGGCTGAGGTTGTCTTCGACAGCCGCCAGTTCGTCATCAACCGTATCGTTTACATAGGCCGGATGCAGCCCCATCATCGGCAAACATCGGTCTGGATACTGGTCGGCGAGGGCCATCATGCCTGCTATCGTCTCGCGGGCACAATTGGGCATCCATATCTGACTGATTTGCTGCTTTTCTGCTTCGTGCAGCATATTGTCCCGGTCGTCGTCAAACTGGGTATCGTAAATATGGGCGTGGGTGTCAATAAGAATCATTTTAAAAAAGTCGGTAAGTCAGTAAGTTGGTAAGTCAGTAAGTCAGTAAGTTGGTAAGTCAGTAAGTTGGTAAGTGGCTGACGCGAGTATATTGCTTTCGCGTCAGCCACTTACCAACTTACTGACTTACCAACTTACCAACTATTTATATTCCCTTCCTTTCCACTTGATCTTTATTGGCAGCAGGTAAAAGGCCACTGCCAGCGGACCAATTATGAATTGGTAGGGATCAAAAAGCAACGCGTACGGCCACAACTTGGTTTGCTTCAGGCGGCTTAATCCAAATGAAAGTACCATCGTTTGGATGAATAATTTAACTACATACAAGCCAACAGCCAGTGCGGGAGAAAACCAGCCCAGGAGTAGTAGCAATGGCCCTGTGAGATACTGGACATAGAGCGAAACAACTATCCAGGCAGGCAAGGCCGTAGCACCCCGCATCCAACGTTTACGTTGCTGAAAGAAGGCTATAATTGTGTTAACCGGCTTTGTTTCAGCCAGAACCGTTTCATTTAAGAGATTCTGAAAACCATAGCCCCGACTCACAATGGCGCGAAAAAGGGTGTAATCCTCCACCACCGAAAATGGTAATGATTCGTAGCCACCAATAGCCTCGTAGCTCTCCCGGCTGACGGCCATGTTGTTGCCCATCGCCGTAATCGGCACACCCAGCAGACTGACCAAATGCGTCAGTGTCAGGTTATACAGCCAGTCGATGGTTTGGAGTTTATGAAAAAAGCCCGAACCTTGCGGAAGCGTAACGCCTGTGACAATACCAACGCCTTTAGTAAACTGTTGGCTCATGTCACATAGCCAATCCGCAGGAACCCGCGTGTCAGCATCTGTAAAAAAAAACAGGGTACCCCGCGCCTGTTGCGCCAACTGCGCCAGCACATTGGCCTTGCCTTGCAGCCCAACGAAAACGGTGGTAATATCAAGCAAATGATAGGTTGGCTTATCAGCAATAAACTCGGCAACTAACGACCTGGTCTGGTCTGTTGAGTGGTCATTGCCAATAAGTACCTCAACGCGCTCAGAGGGGTAATTGAGCCGGGTTATGTCTTGCAGGCAATCCAGAATCGACTTTTCTTCGTTGCGGGCGGCAATCAAAATACTGATTAACGGACGATCCAAACCGGAAACTGGCTCGGCAGACACATCAATAACCGGCATACACAGGTTGCGGAACCGCCCGAAATGAATACCCGCGAGCGGCAAAATAAGCCAGTGTACGGGGCAGTACATACCGCATTGTAGGCCAGGCTTTCAGACTGTCGTGAAAGACCACAATAGAGCCGGGTCTGGTGTATTGAATAGTTTTCCGAAGGCACACGTCAGCAGGCAGACTACGATCAAAATCGCCGGTCAGAACATCCCACATGACGATTGAATAATTTTCCAGCACCTCGGCCACCTGAGTCTTTTTGATTCGGCCATAAGGGGGTCGAAACAGCGATGTTTCGACGCCTAACTCGCCCTGGCATTTTTGGATATTTTCCAGATAAGTCACATCGTGCGTTTTCCAGCCATTCAGGTGATTAAACGTGTGATTACCGACCATGTGTCCAGCTTCGAGTACCTTAAAAAGCACATCCCTATGCTTGCGGATGTTGTCGCCAATGCAGAAAAAGGTAGCCTGAGCGGCAAATTTATCCAATTGCTCCAATACAAACTCTGTCACATCAGGAATCGGCCCATCGTCGAACGTCAGATAAATAGTCGGTTCGGCGGCCTCCTCAATCTTCCACCAGAACTCAGGGTAGACCGTTCGGAGCAAAAAATTAGACTTGTGCAGAAAAAAAGACAAAGCAGTTTTGTTGTTTATGGTTTCCGGTATTCGGTTTTTGGGTGGCTGACGCATCACTAATCACAGCGTCAGCCACCCAAAAACCGAATACCGGAAACTGTTTAACTCAGGTTCCTTCCTTTCCAACTGTATCCCTTTCCCTGAGCGGCAAACCCAAAGAAAAGTACATAAAGCGGGTATATTAACTGGGTCAGCGGGATTATCTTCACCGACGATTTTTTTTGTAAAAAAACAAGAATCTGCCGTAAAAACAAAAACTCAGGCAGAAGCTTCAGCGCAATAACGAGCAGTGTACTATTTCCGTTTAAAAATCCGAGTAACCAGGCTACAACAGCTACAACTGGCGCGGCATTACTCATGAAAACAAATACCGCCAGGAGTGAAGGCCAGTAACTCTCATAAGCCCGCCATTTACTCGCCCAGCGTTTGCGTTGATAATAAAACCCGCGCCACGACTGGTGTGGGCTAGTTCGGACAATGGCTGCCGGGTTTTTCAGAAACTTAACTCCCGCAGGATAGCGTGCAGCAATCTTATGCATGAGCAACTCATCATCGCCCGAAGCTAAATGGTCGACACCCGAAAAGCCGCCAACCTCATGAAAGACCCGCTTTTCGTAGCAAAGGTTGGCACCGTTGCACATCGTTGGCCAACCGAGAGCCATTGTGCAGGCCCCGGTACCGATTAAACTGGCAAACTCGACCGTTTGAAGGGCGTCGAAAACTGTATGCTCGTCGGTAAAGGTTACTGGTCCTGAAATCAATTTTACCCCGGTACGTTCATAAAAAGCGGCAATTGTCGTCAGCCAGTCAGGGCCAACCCGACAGTCGCCATCAGTCGTAACAATTAAGTTGCCCGTGGCGAGGGCTATGCTTTGTGTAATAGCCCGTTTTTTGGGCGAAGCCGTTCGTTCATTCGATAAGGAAAGCGGGCGAAGAGAAAAAGTTGACGTATGGGCGTATGCCTGAACAATTGCCAGCGTTTCATCCGTCGACGAATCATCGGCGACGATGACCTCAAAACGAGAGTACGTTTGACAGCTAAGATCGTTCAGCAGGGTTTTGATATTTTCTGCTTCATTTCGAACGGGAATAACTACTGTAATTACTGAGCCCCCAGGCCGATCCGCACCCACCCCAAAAGGCAACAGTCGCAACCAGGAAAGCCAAAGGACAAGCGTAAAAAGCGCATACAACCCGCTAATCACAAGTAAGAGAACCATCATGATGCGGTTAATTTTAATTTCCAGACCCAGATCAAGCCAACCAGCACCGGCATCAGGACATTAGCCGCCCATAGCGTCAGCGTTGCCGTCAGTAAGACAGGTATGGGTACACCAAAAGGCGAAAAAACCCAGAGCGATGCCGCTTCCCGAACGCCTAAATCGCTCAGTAAGTTGAACGCAGGGGTAATGGTTTTTGCCAGAAAGACCAAACCAATACCCGATGCGGCAATATCTGGCGGTACGACCAGACCGACTACCCGCATCGCCAGATAGAACTGGGCGGAAAAAACAAGATACCGTAAAGTAGCTGTGCTTAGGGCAAGCCCAATTTCTGTGCCGGAATACAAGCCGGCCACCTGCCAGAAATCGGCAAAACGGCGCAGCCTGGGGCGTTCAGACAGCTTACGGATGAGCCGTTGACGAACCAGCCCGAATCCGACCCCACCCACCGAGAAACCTATCAGCAGAAAAAGCAGCCAATAGCCAGCTGTATTGTCTCGCCCAGGAACCAGGGCCATATGGTATGCCCATGCTACTGTTCCGAAGACGATGGCGACATAGAACTGCATACCGCCGGACACCAGCGATGCTCCCACCGCTCCTACCCGATTCATACGCAGGGACAATATGCGCCCCGCCGTGTCGCCGAGTTGGGCAGGCAGGGCGAACCCCAGCGAAACGCCTGCCAGAACGCCCCTGTAAGCTCCCCAAAAACTGGTTGGTTCGACTCGTCGGAGAAGTAGCTGCCACTTCAGTGCTTCTAAGCCCCAATTAACCGGTGTCAGTGCGAGTAAGGCAGCCGCCCACCGTTCGGGATGTTCGGTGGCGCGAAGTTGCGTTTGCAGGGTTGCCCAATTGATCGGCTGTTGCCGCAACACGTGAGCGATATAGCCCAGGAGGATGGCAAAAATGGCTATTTTAGCCCAAAAGAAGATTTTTTTGGTTGGTTTCAGCGACAAAATAGAGGAGAACACGTTACTTTGCAATAGACCCAGCACCCAGTTATGATCATTGATCCCACTTCATCCCTTATTGTCCCCAACACCCAACTTTCTGAGAAGGTTATTTTAGGGGTAGATCCCGGCACGCAGGTTGCGGGATACGGTATCATTTCGGTGAAAGGGGGTGTGATGACCATGATTCAGTATGGCGTCGTTCAGTTGAGCAAATATACAACCTACCAACTGAAGCTCCAGAAACTCCATGAAACGATGCTTCGGCTGATTGATGAATACCACCCCGACGAAATGGCCATTGAGGACCCTTTTTTCGGCAAGAACGTTCAATCCATGCTGAAGCTTGGCCGCGCTCAGGGCGTGGTCATGGCGGCTGGTCTATCGCGTAACATTCCCATTGTAGAGTATGCTCCCCGGCGTATCAAGCAATCAGTAACAGGAAATGGAAATGCCTCAAAAGATCAGGTATCACAAATGGTTGGGCATTTACTCAAAGAGACGTTAGACGCCAAATTTTTCGACGCCACCGATGCCCTGGCGATTGCCATCTGCCATCACTTCCACGAGAATGCATTGCCCGTTGCTCCCGGTAAGAAAAACAAAAAAGGGGCCTGGGGTGCGTTTGTTAGTGAGAACGCCAATCGGGTGATGTAGTGCAGTAGTCCTTTATAACTGATAGAATAGTCTGTATTCCAGGGAACCGTATAAACGAAATATCGACATCACACAGGTAGATGTCGTAGCAACACCGTCATTCAGGGCAGGCTTCCAGTTTAATCTATCAGGAGACCATTCGGGCATGTTCCGAATTACTTGCTGGACGTAATTTACAGCTTCAGGTGCCTGACTGATGGCCGATTGATACCCCATAACATTTGCTTTTACGGTTATGATCTGTCCTATCTCATTGATGGTCAGCATTGCCCGAATACCCCTGATCCGTTCGCCATCAATGACAGTTTCCAGTTTCTGTTTCAGATAGGCAGCCAATTCCTTTGGCTTTCCCTGAAACGCAGCAGCCTGATAAAAAGGTACACAGGCTTTTTTGACCCCATCTTGTGTATAGCACTCGCCCCTACTTAAATGCCCATGCTTGTAATATTCCCGGCGTTTGGTTGTTCCATCTTCATATAAAACCATAAACGGTCCGTTGAGCAAATTTTCCTTGTACTCGCAGCTTATGTATACTTGCCCGTTCGGGTACATGATTTTGGTTGGGCCATGCCGGACAATTCGACTCAGGCTGTCCAATTGAAAGCCATTGGCTAGCATTTTCGGTAAACGCGTGTAGGTGTCAAGCCGAAACAAAGACCCATTTTTCAGCAATGTTCGAACGGTAAAATATTGGTCGCGTTTACCGAAATACATGATCTCTTCATCGTAATCGGCGAAAGAACGATGTACCGTATGCTTTAGTAAATCCGATTCGTCCTGTGCAGCCACCGGAATACTAAACCACATGCCGAACAGTAGTACAAAAAAGAACTTCATATAACCAGTCCTTTTAAAAATAGCTAGTAAGTTAATGATTAGCTGTCAGCGGAAAACCAATAACTTAATAACCACTGCTCAAGCAGATAGTTATTTCTTCATCTACCTTTCAAGCCTGTTTTTAATAATCGGTTATGGCCTTTTTTCAGCACACGCTTCACCTTCCCGCTTATCCACGCGGGTTTCATTTGATTACCAGTAATATTGAGCGATCCTTTGCGGATATCCGGCGCATTCAGGCCGGTATATTGTACGTATTCATTCAGCATACCTCTGCAAGCCTAACAATTAATGAGAATGCGGACCCAACCGTTCGCGGTGATTTTGAGCGTTTTTTTAACAGGACGGTTCGCGAAAACGAACCCTATTATCAGCACGACTACGAAGGCTCCGACGATATGCCCGCCCACCTGAAAGCGGCATTGTTGGGTCACTCCGTCACCATACCCATTACCAACGGACGCCTGAATCTTGGCACCTGGCAGGGTATCTACCTGGGCGAACACCGCAACAACGGCGGTAGTCGAACGCTGGTATTAACAGCCTGGGGAGAATAGTGGGGTGTATGGTATATGCTGTATGATTTATTTTACAAAAAATGAACACGTTTTTTAATACAACATACCTCCTACATCAATAAGCTTCGTACTCATAGTGCAGGGTTTCTGTTACCGAGCCGCTCACGGTTGTCACGCGGCTGGTGGGTAAGTTGGCACTATTGTACGTGTAGGCATAGGTGTTGGTTCCGTCCGTCAGAACATTATTCTGACTTAGATTGAGCACGTTGGCAAACCCACCATAGTAGGTATAATAGAACATAATGGAACCGGGAGGGCCGGGAACTCCACCAGGGGCAGGTATAACAAACACCCCATAGAAGGGATTCACGCCTGTATCGTATGTATAGGTCGTGTTTTTGGTTTCTGGTGTGAAGGGTATGTTTCGAAAGATTGAACCCGTAGTCGTAGCAAATGTGAGGTTGTTACCTGTGTAAGTATAGGCGCTTCGTTCGCTGGTAGACAGGCCTCCCGTGCTGAATGACTTAGAAGCCCCTACAACCCGGTTATTTCCATCATATAGAGGAGTTACCCCCCAGGAACCGCCACTCGGATTATTATTAGTATAGCCTATGGCGGCTACCTGGCCTGTCGAATTGTAGACGTAAGTATATTTTTCTGTATTAGAACCAAAGGGATCGATTCCCCGGATAATATCCCGCTTGAGTTCCGTTAGGCGATTCTGGCCATCATACTGATAAACACTTTTATCTACCTGCCCCCTGGTACTATCGGGTGCCTGGTACGTTGTAATCATCATCAGCCGGCCCTGGGAATCATACTGAAAGGCACTCACTTTTGTTGTGTTCGCTGGCTGATCCTGTGTGATTGTTTTGACCCGCAACTTACCGGGAACTGACCCCGGCGTAACATCAGGAATGCGGTGATCGCCACAACCCGCCAACGCGATTACCAGAAACAAGTAAACAATACAGGCTAGTAAACGGGTATTACTCATGGCTTTCTATTCATTTAGTGTGTATAGAATTACCTGTATCGAGCTTGGTAACCGTAAGAAAGAAAGTTACCTCAACCAGATAATTTTGCCATAAATGTATCGCACCCGCTACCGTTTTCCTAAATTATTATAATAATAAATTAGAATATTTTTATATTTTTAGTTATCGGTTACTTTTCACCGCACCAGACGCCACACGTCGGCTACTTGCAGAACCGGCAGTTGACAGGCTCGATTATAGCATACATAAATGGCTGTTTGCCCCTCCACCGGCCCCCGCTGCTGCAACAAGGGTAATACACTCGTATCCGTTGTACCACACAGCACTTTGTTTGGATAAAATTCGGCATCTATTTCCGCGCGAAACTGCTCGGCATCAGGGCCAACGATAGCAATTTCAGCTGTAGGTCGGGCACGAAGAGCAAATTGAGACGCCCAGTTAGTCAGGTAATCGGCGTTTTGCTGTACAAGCGGCTGCACACGTCCTACCATCTGGTCGGCGCGTTCGGCATAGTTAGGCCTGTCGAGCAATAAGCTCAGTGCGTAAAGGTTTTCGGCCATCATCGAGTTCGAGGAGGGAATTACGTTGTCGAACAGTTCCTTACGCCGTGCAATGAGTTCTTCCCCGTTCTTGTCGGTGAAGAAGAACAGTGGATCGGCTCCGGTTGGATCGTCTACCTGATTATCCGTAAAATTGGTCAGTACATACTGCATCAGCTGATCGGCTTCGGTCAACCAGCTTTCGGTAAAGGTTGCCTGATACAAAGCCAGTAGGCCATCAATTACGGTGGCATAATCGTCCAGGAATCCCGTTTGGCGGGCACGGCCCAGTTTATAGGTATGCCACAGACGACCGTTTCGGCTGTCGCGCATTTTTTTCATTATAAAGTAGGCCAGTCTCAGCGCCAGTGTCAGAAACTCCGGCTCACCAAAAACGCGGTATGCCGTTGCCAGTCCTTTCAGCATCAGTCCATTCCAGGAACACAGTATCTTGTCGTCCAACCCCGGACGAATGCGCTCATTTCGCACGCGTAATAGCCGTGTATGTGTAGCATCCAGCCGCACATTGAGATCGGCAAGAGACCAGCCCATACGCTCAGCGAATGATTCGTCGGATTCAGTCCGATGCAGGATATTTCGCTCTTCCTCCCAGTTTCCATCTTCGGTAATGGTATAGAGTTCAGCAAACCAGTCGAAATCAACACCCAGGATTTCCCGCAGTTCAGGCGTTGTGAAGGTATAAAACTTACCTTCCACTCCTTCGCTGTCAGCATCAAGAGCCGAGTAAAAGCCGCCTTCCGGGCTGAGCAGTTCACGCTGACAAAAGTTAATCGTCTGATAGATAACGTGTTTATAAAGCGGACTTCGAGTTAAGCTATAAGCTTCTGAATAGAGGGTTAGAAGTTGCCCATTGTCGTAAAGCATTTTCTCGAAATGGGGAGCGAACCAGTTGGCATCCGTCGAGTAGCGGGCAAAACCGCCCCCAAGCTGGTCATAAATTCCCCCCAGTGCCATGCGATCAAGCGTTAATGTAACCTGATGAAGGGCCGCTTCATTCTCAACTCCCAAAGCGACGGTTACGTCATAATAGCGCAGCAGGAACCGCCAGACACTGGGCATAGGAAATTTGGGCGCCCGGCGCATCCCCCCCTTTTCGTCATCCGCTTTTACCGCTACTTTTCGATACAATACATCCAGCATTTCGGCAGCGAACAGCGGGTCATTTTGCGACAATCCATAGCGTTCGGCATCGGTTAGATTCAATTCACGAGCAAACCCCTCTGCTGATTGAGCCAGATCGGATCGGTGTTCAGCAAAGGCGGCTTGAATGCTATCGAGCAGATTCACCCAATTTTTTTGCGGTAAATAGGTGACACCATAAAAGGGTTTGGCATCAGGCATCAGAAACACGTTGAGTGGCCACCCCCCCTGAACGCCCATTGCCTGTACGGCATCCATATAGATCGCGTCGACATCCGGTCGTTCTTCGCGGTCGACTTTAATGCACACGAAATGTTCATTCATCACCTGCGCCACAGCCTCCATCTCAAACGATTCACGCTCCATAACGTGGCACCAGTGGCAGGCTGAGTACCCGATACTGACCAATATGGGCTTGTCTTCCTCTAATGCTTTGGTCAGTGCTTCTTCGCCCCAGGGATACCAGTCCACTGGATTTTCGGCATGTTGAAGCAAGTATGGGCTGGTTTCGTACTGGAGTTGGTTCGGCATAGTTGTAGGGATTGTTACACAGAGATGCACGGAGAAAAAAGAGATTCACAGAGAAAATAATAACTCTGTGAATCTCTTTTTTCTCCGTGCATCTCTGTGTAACAACTATTAACAATCAATGGTTAATAACGATTTTCCTTGTTTGACTTCCGGTTTTGTTTTGGATGCGGAGAATATAGAGGCCAGTCGGTAATTGCGCCACATCTAAAACCTCCTTAACACTGTTAACCACCTTTCTAACGACGGAATGGCCATTTGTGTTTAACAAAACAAGGTTGGTGTCCGGCCGAGGCAAGCGATCAAAAGTAACTGTGAGGGTCGTTTGGGCGGGATTCGGAAAGGTAATTATGTCGGCAAATTCCGGTTCAGTAGCCGTAACCGTTCCCATATCGAAACGGCACAGATAGACTTCGCGACCGGTTAATTCGATTGATTGCTGCCAGGTTTTATACCGTACTGTAAGGCTGGTTTTCTGGCCATCATCTGCATATGGGTTCTGGGCGGCAATGAGAATTTTATTGTCTTTCGCTACGCCCCGCCAAACGGGCAATTGGTTGTCCATCAGGTCGCGGGCGGGTGTTTCAATGACTAATGCGTAATTTCCCTGAAACATATCGGCAAAACGCGAAAGCCGGTACAAGCCATGCGTAAAATGTTCGTAGGCTGCGTAATTATCGGTGCGGGTCTGTGTCAGGTTTGGGTTTTCCCAGAGCCAAAGGCCGGTTGCTCCTGAAAAGAACGGGAATATCGCTGTGGCTTCGGCCATAAACGGCTGAATAAACCCCGGATAACTACTCGAACTATCGTGGTAGCGTAACCAGACCCAGGGAATTACAGGTTTGTTGCTCCAGGCACGGTTTACTTCAACCTGAAAAAGTAAATAGGCTAAATAATCTTTAGCCAATGGATTTGGGTAATCGTAGTAATAATAAGCCGAAGGCGACAGAGCGTCCAATTGATCATAATACGGCCCGCCAATGCCGCGCCCGGTAGAATCCTGAACCATGTAATTGGTCCGGCTGAGGTTGGTCGTCCAATCGGCCCAGGTGAAAGTGGGCACGTTCAGGTAGGTATTCAGAACGGGAGTGTCGGCATAACTGGTCAGGCTTATTCCCGTAAGGTCGGCATGCTGCCGAATGTAGCGTGCAGCTTCAGCATAGAGGTTCCGGATGGCTCGTTTATAAGCCGCTATAAAGTCGGCATCGGATAGGTTCCGGTATTGTACCGGCACTCGGCTATCCTGTTTTATTTTAAGAATCCGGCTGTCTGTTTCCAGAAAGCGTTCATAATCGAGAGCCAGTCGGCTAATGGGAAGCACATACAGGCCAGCCGCATTTTTCTGCCCCCCGGCTACGCCCGACAAAAAACTATCCCATCTGGCCCGGTAAGCAGTCAGATCGTTTGCCCACGGACTTTCTATCGTTTCCCAGGGCTGATTCAGGCCCGTAGCGATTCCATAATAGACAACCGCCCGTTGCCTTGCCTGCACCAACGTACCATATTCATTATCTTTAATATCAACCAGTTGGCTAAACCCATGTTGCAGAGGGCTTGCCTGCGAATCACTAAACCGTGGTCCACCATAAATGATTGAAAAGGGTAGTGTAAAGGTTGGAAACTTACTCCACTCAATCAGGTTGGGTTGGTTAACGGGTGTGAAACTAAGTCGGTCAGCACACAGGTCCTGAGCCGTTGCCGGTGGGTCGTTACACACCAGAAAACAAACTGCCCAGAATAAGAATAAGGTAAATGGGACGCGCATCGCTTGAAGTTTCGTCAAAACTACGGAATTTTAAGGGCGCAAAACGGTCCACTCGGTAAACGAATACCCAAACGTCGCTCGTTACTAACCCAACTATGGAACGCACAAAACAGCCCCGGTTCTTTATGCATACACGTCAATTTCTGCTCGTCCTTATACTTTTTGTGGGTGCCTTTACCGGCTGTAAAAAAGATGATGGCACAACTCCTACCCCCACAGCAAGTTCACAAACCGATTTGCTGGTGGCCAACAACTGGCGAACGGTTCGGGTAACGACAACCGATGGACAGGAAATCAACAAAAGCCGCTTAAATCTTGCGACTCAGGTGTTGTATGACCTGAATATGCAATTCCGAAACAACGGCACCGTCAGGGCACTTGACCCTGGCCAATCTAACTCGGTTGTTAACGGCGGCACCTGGAAACTGGCTTCCGACAATCAGTCCATCGATGTCGATGTGTCTGGATTTAAAGGAAATTTCCCCATTGTTCAACTCACGAAAAGCAAGTTGATTCTCCGCCAGACAGCCCCTGTTGATGGAACCAATGCCCCCATCAATCTTGAGTTTAACCCGACGTTATAATCTGATTTTGAGTGCGTCTATTCACTCATTAATTCATTCTATCATTCATTGACTTTCGAAACCGAACCCGGCTTTTTTATCGCTGCCGATGCCTGGGGTGACCCAACACACCCGCCTGTGATTTTATTACATGGTGGCGGACAGACCCGGCATTCATGGGGCGATACCGCCAAACGGCTTGCCGATGCAGGTTGGTATGCCCTGGCAATCGATGCCCGAGGCCACGGCGATAGCGACTGGTCGGCAGACGGGCACTATGATCTGGACTACCTGGCGAACGACCTGCGGGCCGTCTGTGCGCATTTTGCCCAAAAACCAGCATTAGTCGGGGCATCGATGGGGGGCATGACCGCGCTTATCGCGGAGGGAGAACGGACCACTATTGATGCAATTTGTTCGGCTATCGTATTGGTCGACATTGCTCCCCGCAGTGAACAGAAAGGGATCGAGCGAATTTTTGCGTTCATGAGCGGCAATCAGGATGGGTTTGCGTCCATAGAAGAAGCGGCCGAAGCCGTGGCGGCTTACCTGCCCCATCGGCCGCGTCCGGCAGATAATAGCCGCCTGGAGAAAAATCTGCGGCTTCGGTCGAACGCGACCCCAGCCCACACCACCGGTGAAGCGCGTTATTACTGGCACTGGGACCCCAACATGCTGGCCCTTTGGCGGCAACATACGGGTCCCGCTCAACAGACCTATAACGAAGAACGACTTTACCGGGCCGCTCACGCGCTCACCGTCCCGACGCTTATCGTGCGCGGGGGTATCAGCGATGTTGTAAGCGAAAAAGTTATGGCCGAGTTTCTGGATGCCGTTCCGCACGTCCAAAGCATTAGCGTTGCCGAGGCTGGCCATATGGTCGCGGGCGACTCGAATCATGCCTTCACGAAGGCGGTCATTGAGTTTTTAAGGAAAGTAAGTAAATAGTATAGTGAGTGGAGTATGTGAAATAAGTTTGTTGGGCGCTAACAAATAACGTACTTCACCCACTCCACTTACTTTCACCTACTACACCCAATACACCTTATTTAATGAAAAACTCCCCCCGTATACTAACTGCCTGGACGTTTTATGACTGGGCTAACTCGGTTCACTCGCTGGTGATTGTGTCGAGTATCTTTCCGGTCTATTTTTCGGCGACAGCCCTGAACGCAACAGGAGGCCCCGTTATTGATTTCCTGGGCATGTCGATCAAAAACTCCGTGTTGTTCTCGTACACCGTCTCGGCTGCGTTTTTGTTTACCGCCCTCCTTTCGCCCATTTGTTCGGCCCTTGCCGATTATAGCGGTCAGAAGAAAACGTTTATGAAAGCCTTTTGCTACACGGGGGCCATCAGTTGCAGTCTGCTGTATTTTTTCACGAAAGAAACAACCACATTTGCCGTTATCTGCTTCTGGCTGAGCCTGATTGGCTGGAGCGGCAGCATCGTGTTTTACAATTCCTACCTCCCCGACATTGCCACCGAAGATCAATACGACCGCGTGAGTGCACGGGGGTTTTCAATGGGGTATCTGGGTAGTGTGTTGCTGATGATTATCAATCTGGTCGTCATTCTGAAACGCGAATGGTTCGGTAACATTTCCGAAGCCCTGGCCTCCCGTATTGCCTTCCTGACGGTAGGGCTTTGGTGGATCGGGTTCGCCCAGATTCCGTTTAGCCGATTGCCGGATGGCGTCAAAAAAGGGGCTACAGCCGACCATACCGGCAACTACCTCCTGAATGGGTTTAAAGAACTGAGGCAGGTTTGGGCCGACTTGCAAAAACAGCCGCTGGCCAAACGGTTTCTGGTTTCGTTTTTTGTGTACAACATGGCCGTTCAGACGGTGATGTATGTAGCAACGATTTTCGGAAGCGACGAATTAAGGCTGCCCGGCCCAAGCCTCATCATCACGATTCTGCTGATTCAGTTGGTGGCCATACCGGGTGCCTACGGATTCTCGCGTTTATCGGAGCGGACTGGGAACACCTATGCCCTCATGACGGCCGTACTGATCTGGATTTTCATCTGTGCCGGGGCTTATTTTGTCCAGACTCAATCGCAGTTTTTTGTGCTGGCGGGTGTGGTGGGTCTGGTGATGGGCGGCATTCAGTCGCTGTCGCGTTCGACCTACTCAAAACTCATACCGGCCACCACCGACACAGCCTCTTACTTTAGCTTCTACGACGTAACCGAAAAGACATCCATCGTTTTTGGCACCCTTATTTATGGCCTGATCGAACAATTAACG
>CAXTJJ010000047.1:0-18703 GCA_964244155.1 uncultured Spirosoma sp. | reverse complement strand
GTGTCGTACGTAACCACAATCGGCTTCCCGTCGAGCATCACTAGTCGGGCTTTCCGAAGGGCGTCGCCTTCCAGACAGCCGCCACTAATGGCACCTTCCCAACGACCATCGTCGGTAATGAGCATACGGGCACCGGGACGTCGGTAAGACGAACCTTCAACCCACACGACGGTGGCCAGGGCGGCTTTCCGTTGTGTAAAGTCTATCTTCTCAAAAACCTCAACAATGCGGGTGATTTCTTTCATAGGTATCGGTATTCTGGTTTTTGATAGTCGGTTTATGGGTTACGGTAGATAATGCGTTAGCCACTCATGCGCCAGCTACCGTAAACCATAAACCGAATACCAAAACTATAAACCGCTTTTATACTTTTTCCAAATCGAAGGGTAACCGACGGATGCGTTTGCCGGTAGCGGCAAAAACAGCATTGGCTAAAGCGGGTGCCAACGGCGGCAAGCCCGGTTCGCCAACTCCTTTGATCGTGGGACCACCTTCGGTTAGTATATGAACCTCAATAGAAGGCATTTCGTTAATGCGCAGCATCCGGTTCTTATCAAAATTTGACTGAATGGCCCGCCCATTTTCAAACGTAATCCCGTCTTTTGTAGCGGCAGTCAGCGCCATGGCAATGGCTCCTTCAACTTGTGCTTTTACGGTGTCGGGGTTCACAACGGTGCCGAGGTCGATGACGCAATAAACCTTATCGACTTTCACGCCCCCGTTGCCATCTTTGGATACTTCGACTACCTGACCGGCCAACCCGGCGAAAAACTCCCATTGAGCCACGCCCCGGCCTTTTCCGGCGGGCAGCGGTTTATCCCAGCCCGATACGTCTTTCAGCTTCAGAAGTACCCGTTTCGCGTCGCTGTCTTTCGTGAGCATCGCCAGCCGAAAGGCAAGTGGGTCCTGTCCGGCTTTATGGGCCATTTCGTCGATGAAACATTCGTGCGGGAATGCCAGCGTCGAACTTGTCACCGACCGCCAGTAGGTTAGCGGAATGTGAACGTCGGCGTGGACATAGCGCGTGTTGAGGTTCGGAATCTCGTATTTCTGTTCGCTGGTGCCTTCGAGCATTGTGCTGTCGGGCTTCGTTTTATCATATTTATCGTTCATCGTTGCGTCAATAGACGGCGAAATAACTTTATGCTGAAACGCAACGGCTTTTCCATCGGTCGACAAGGCACCTCGCATGGCCGAGAACGTCATAGGCCGGAATGGACCCAGTTGGGTATCGTCTTCCCGTGTCCAGATCACTTTAACGGGTTTTCCAACGGCTTTCGATAACAACACGGCTTCGGTCGCAAAATCCTGCGTCAGCCGCCGACCGAAACCGCCCCCATTGAACAGGATATGAACCGTAACGTTATCGGCAGGAACCTTGAGCACTTTGGCAACTTCATCCCGAACCAAATCGCCACCCTGCGAGGATACCCAAAGCTCAATCTTATCTCCCCGCGTGGATTCGCCAAGTTGATAATGCGCCAGTGCATTCATGGGCTCCATGGTGGAATGGCTCACGATGGGGGTTTCGTAAAAGGCTTCCAGCTTGCTGGGTGCATCGGCGAAGGTTTTGTCGAAATCACCGGCGTTATGGCCCTGTACACCATCCGTTTTGGCCAACTCCCGAAGACCCTTCTCGAAATCGACCGAATTGAACGTATCGTGATGGTTGTGATCCCAGGTCACCTTAAGTGCTTTTCGGCCCTGCAAAGCCGCCCAGTAGTTATCCGCGATGATGGCAACGCCTTCGTAGCGATTTTTACCAACGACACGCTCCACTTTTACGGCCTTCTGTACGCCTTTGACTTTTAGCGACTGAGCCGCATCAAAGCTTACCAGCCTGCTGCCAAATACCGGGCAGCGTTCGATAGACGCATAGACCATGCCAGGTACTTTCGCATCCATGCCAAACGTCGCTTGCCCCGCTACTTTCAACGGGACATCGGGCCGGGGCATAGACTTACCAAGCATCGTAAACTGTTTCGGGTCTTTCAGCGCAGGTTCTTTGGGAACAGGCAACTTGGCCGCCGTTCCGGCCAGCTGGCCGTAGGGCAGCTTTTTGCCGGTGGATTTATGGATTACTGACCCATTCTCTGCCACACATTCGGACACCGGCACACTCCATTGCTGGCTGGCGGCCTGAATGAGCATCTCGCGGGCCGACGCACCTACTTTGCGCATCTGCGTGTAGCCACCCCGAATGGAGCCGCTACCGCCTACTGCCTGCGACCACATGCCGCCATATTTGCTTTCTCCCCCGGTTTGCCGGATAACAACTTTGTCCAGCGGCACTTCCAGCTCCTCGGCAATGAGCGCCGGAACGGATTGGTACGTTCCCTGTCCAATTTCGGGCCGAGGGTTCATGATGATGATACGTCCCGATTTCTCGATGAGTATGTAAGGTGTCAGTTCGACCGACTCTGGCAAAGCCAAACCGGTCAGATTCAATACGGGACTGGCCAGAGTGTCTGTCGACGTAAAGCCTAAGGCAAAGGCTGCACCGGTGAGTCCCGCAGCCTTTAGGAAATTCCGGCGACTCGTGCCGACATTCGTTCCGGTAGGGGTGGGAGTTGTGCTCATCGCTTGCCGATTTTAGGGGTTGATTTAGGCATTTTTGGCCCACTGGCCATATCGGCAGAAGCCGAGTGAATGGCTTTTCGAATGCGTTCGTAAGTACCGCAGCGGCAAATATTACCCTGCATGGCGGTATCAATATCGGCATCGGTTGGTTTTGGGGTCTGTTTTAGCAGAGCCGCTGCCGACATGATTTGGCCGGATTGGCAATAGCCGCATTGCGGGACCTGATGCTCAATCCAGGCTTTTTGAATCGGGTGATCGACGTTTTTCGACAATCCTTCGATAGTGGTAATTTTGTGACCTGCAGCCGCCGAGGCTGGAAAACTACATGAACGGATTGGTGCGCCGTCGAGATGAACGGTGCAAGCTCCGCACTGGGCAATTCCGCAACCAAATTTGGTGCCGGTTAAGCCAACCACGTCGCGGATAGCCCACAAGAGTGGCATCTCGGGGTCTATATCTAACGTATGGAGTTGGTTATTAATGGTCAATTTCACTGAAGCCATAGCCTGAGAAGGACAAGGAATAAACTGTTATTGGTGGTTGGCGTTCTATAAAGCGGTTGAAGAGAACATAAATCGAAACTAAAATTAATAATTTTAGCCGACACATGAGGTATAGGTCTACCTGATAATATTGAATTGATAAAGGAGTCTTATTGACTATTGACAAAACGGGTCCAGACAAAAGTTCTTTCAACTTTGGAGGGGTGGCACTAAGTTACGGTTGGTTAAACCGGAAAATACTAGTAATTATACACGGTTTCCTTTCTTATGTTATACTAACATAAAAAGAATTCCTCATAGGCATGACTTATACCGACAAACTGATACATTATTACGAAATAGTATCTAATGAATGTGTACTGGGCTTATCGCTCGATTGTGTCATTTTTGGTTTTCACGATACTCGTCTCAAAGTCCTGTTGATACGTTGGCGGGATACGAAAGAATGGTGTTTGCCGGGTGGGTTCATTTATAAAACAGAGTCTGTAGATGCTGCGGCCGGTCGGGTCTTGTATGAGCGAACTGGCCTGAATCAGCTATTTCTGCAACAATTTCACCTCTTTGGCGATGCTGTCCGCTATGATGTGGAAGATACCTGGCGGAGGCAAAAGATGCCTATGCCGTTTGGGGGGACATGGCCTGCGCGTACGATATCAATGGGCTATTATGCACTTGTCGATTACACGAAAGTGACACCCACCGCCGATTTCCTGTCTGACGAGTGTGATTGGTTTGATGTGTGCGAGTTACCCTCACTGTTATACGATCATCGCCGAATCATTAATGTTGCCCTGCAAACCCTTCGGCTGCAACTGAACTGGCAACCTATTGGTCTGAACCTGATGCCCGAAAAGTTCACCATCCCCGAACTTCAACGTTTGTATGAAGCCGTGTTGGGACGATCACTGGATGCCCGTAATTTTCATAAGAAGATAACGAGCCTGAGTATCCTAACGCGCCTAAACGAACGCCGAACGGGTGGAGCACACAAATCACCCTACCTCTATCAGTTTGATTTAGCCAATTATCAGAAAGCACTCGTTAATGGCAACCTGATTTTTGTGTAAGATAAATAATGCCTTATGACCTACCTTTGCTTATCAGACTCTCGTATTAAAAACGCTTTTCATGACTGCTTCCGAGACCGTTTCCCAATACTACGACGCTTTTAACCGCAAAGACTGGCAGGCTATGCTAAGCCTTATACACCCCAATGTTCGCCATGATAGTAATCAGGGAGCTACCTATACAGGAAAAGACAAATTCAGTCAGTTTCTCCAGCATATGGACGACTGCTATGATGAAATCCTGACCGACAGGGTCATTCTGACAGAGCCTACAGACACACGAGTAGCCTGCGAATTCGTTGTGAATGGGGTATATAAAAAAACTGACGGTAATCTGCCGACCGCTACCGGCCAGACGTATGTGTTGCCCGCAGGTTCGTTTCTGGAAGTTGCCGATGGCCAAATTACCCGAATCACAACCTATTACAACTTGCCACGCTGGGAGTCATTAGTTCTGGGTAATCAATAATACTTTGTCAAAAATAGCACATTCGCCACTTACGTTCCGTCGGCTGACGGGTTCCGCATTTCAGACTGTTTTCGATGAGCTGGCTGCTTTACGGATGGCTGTTTTTTACGACTTCCCTTATTTATATGAAGGATCAGTCGACTATGAGAAAGCCTATCTGGAAACGTATGCACGCTCTGAACGCTCGTTGTTGTTTGCCGTATACGATGGCGAACAGATGGTAGGTGCGACAACTGCTCTGCCCCTGCCTGACGAGACGCCTGAAGTGCAGGCCCCATTCGTAGCAGCGGACTATGATCTCGATACAATATTCTATTTTGGCGAAAGTATTCTATTGCCTGCCTATCGGGGTCGGGGTCTTGGGCGTCAGTTTTTTGATGAGCGGGAAGCGCATGCACGGCAGTTTGGTCAATATAGAATAACTTGCTTTTGCGCTGTACAGCGTCCTGGCGACCATCCACTGCGCCCTGCTGACTATCAGCCACTCGATGCGTTCTGGGCTCATCGGGGTTATGAGCGTGATGAAAGTCTGCAAAGTGAATTCATCTGGCTAGACCGAAACGAGGCTGTCGAAACGGCTAAGCCCATGATTTACTGGACGCACGTCCTTAATTAAGTACACTTAATTTGATCGTCGAATACCTCTCCAAAGTCAATATTCCTAACATTAGCTCCTGCCAGTAGTTGTCTCTTATGAATACAACGCATAAGAATATGGAAACAACCGCGCTACACGAACGCGAAATCGGAATTGGAGTTATTGGTATGGGTGGCTTCGGGCTGTTTGCCGTTCAGCAATTTGTACAGACACCTCATACAAAACTAGTTGCCATTGCCGGATCAAAGCGGGAAGAAGCTGTTCGGACGGCCAAACGGTTTGGAGCCGAGCAACTGGGTACGCTTGAAGAGTTGGTTAATCATCCCGATGTGGATGTCGTTTATATTGCTACGCCCCCGTTTCTGCATCACGAACAAGCTATGCTGGCCCTCCAGGCCGGAAAGCACGTTATTTGTGAAAAACCACTGGCCATGAACCCCGAACAGGGAGCTGAGATGCTGGCACTGGCAAAAGAGAAAGGCTTGCTCATGGTTACGAACCTGATGCAGCGGTATAACCCCATGTTCGCCCGCATCAAACACCTGATCGACAAAAAGCTGCTTGGCGATTTTTTGCACGGATACTTCGAGAATTATGCCGGCGACGAAGGTCTTTTGCCTGAGCACTGGTTCTGGGATCGCAGCAAGAGTGGCGGTATTTTCATCGAACACGGCGTTCACTTCTTCGATATGTTTGAGGGTTGGTTTGGTAACGGAACCGTGAAGGCTGCCCAGGTAATCAAGCGCCCGAACAGTGCTGATATTGAGGATCAGGTACAGGCGGTTGTCGAATATGGCGACGATGAAACTGGTCGGAAACTGGTCAATTTCTACCATGGGTTTACGCAGACCGGACGCATGGATCGTCAGGAAATGCGACTGGTCTTTGAGCGGGGCGACATTACCCTGTTTGAGTGGGTGCCCACCCGAATGATTCTGAGGTGTGTGGCCGATGAAGAAACAAGTCGCGCCCTGATGGACCTGTTTCCGGCCGCACAACTCAATGTAACAGCCAACATCAGTGGGAAGGACCTACCTCTGCATGGCCGACACAAAGCCTTTGATGCTTACCAGCAAATCGAACTTCGCTTTGGCTTTGGCGATGAGAAACAGCACTTGTACAGTGAGCTGTTGCGGCTCATGTTTCGTGAACAGGCAAGCACCATTCGGCAGCCGGGAACACATCGGCTTATCACCGAAGAGAATGGCTTACACTCCCTGCAAACCGCAACCATAGCCGATCAAATGGCCCGCCAATAATAGGGTAGTGCCGTTGTTTATATTAATAAAAAAATTTAAAAATCTTGTCTTCGTATCGGTAATCAGCTAAAAACTAGCTGATTTTTTTCGACATTTGTGCTATCTCATCTTTTCTCCGCATAGCGCACCATGATTACGGAGTCTCCATTACTCGACAACCCGGACGGACATATCCCGGGTATATCACTCACAGGTGGCCCAATTCATTCGGCCATTACGTATGAAAAAATTCCGACCCACATCTATGCCGATGCCAAAGACGCGTCGCTGGCGGTGGCTCAGGAAATCGCTGAGCTAATTCGTCAGAAACAAAGCGAAGGGAAACCCTGCGTATTGGGTCTGGCAACCGGTTCATCGCCCAAAACGGTTTATGCCGAACTTATTCGGATGCACCGCGAGCAGGGTTTGAGCTTCCATAATGTCATCTCGTTCAATCTGGACGAATATTATCCCATGGAGCCCGACTCGCTGCAGAGTTACTGGCGATTCATGCGGGAGCAATTATTCGACCATGTCGACATTCCGGCAGGCAATTACCACGTGCCCGATGGTACCCTTCGAACAGATAAGGTAAGGGAGTTCGCCCGGCAGTACGAGGCTGAAATTGAAGCTGCTGGCGGACTTGATTTTCAGTTGTTGGGTATTGGAGGTAACGGCCATATCGGGTTCAACGAGCCTGGCTCATTGATCAACTCGCAAACCCGCCTGATGATGCTCGACAACTCGACGCGGGCTGCGGCATCGGTAGATTTTGGCGGCTTACCTAAAACACCCCGGAAAGCCATCACAATGGGCGTTTCGAGCATTTTAAGTGCCAAACGTGTTGTGTTGCTGGCCTGGGGTGAGCGAAAGGCACCCGTTATTAAAAGCGCGGTTGAGGGACTGGTGACAGAGCTAAATCCGGCTTCGTACCTGCAAACGCACCCAAACGCTCTGTTCGTCATCGACGAAGCGGCTGCTTCTGAGCTAACCCGCATGAAAACACCCTGGCTGGTGGACTCGGTTATCTGGGATAACAAGATGAAGAAAAAAGCCGTCACCCATCTATCGCTAACTCTTGGTAAACCAATTCTTAAATTGACCGACCGCGATTATAACGATAACGGGATGAGTGACCTGCTGGCTCAATACGGCCAGTCGTATGATATTAATATTGACGTTTTCAACCAATTACAACATACCATTACGGGCTGGCCGGGTGGCAAACCCAATGCTGATGATACCAATCGGCCGGAACGTGCACTACCTGTTCAAAAACGCTGCCTGATTTTTAGCCCTCACCCCGACGATGACATTATTTCGATGGGAGGCACCTTCCAGCGTTTACGCGATCAGGGGCATGAGGTACATGTAGGCTACCAAACATCGGGCAACATAGCCGTAGCTGATGATGAAGCCCTGCGCTTTGCTGATTATGTGGTCGACTTCAATTCCAAATTCGGTATTAAAAGTCCTGAAGCTACCCGAATTTTCCAGGATGCAGCTGCATCATTGCGTGAGAAAAAAGACTCAGAAATGGACACCGCCGAGGTGCGCTACGTGAAGGGTCTTATTCGGATGGGTGAAGCCAAATCAACCTGTCGGTTTGTGGGCATCCCGGTCGAACATGCGCATTTTATGAACATGCCGTTCTACGAAACCGGAACCGTAGCAAAAAAGCCGCTTAGCGAAGAAGATATTAAAATCACAATGGCATTGATCGAAGAGATTAAGCCACATCAGATATACGCTGCCGGTGATCTGGCCGATCCGCACGGAACGCACAAGGTTTGTCTGGATGCCATTCTGGAATCGGTGCGTCGGTTAAAGCATAAAAATTTCATGAAAGATTGCTGGGTGTGGCTCTACCGCGGGGCCTGGGCCGAGTGGGATATTCATGAAATTGAAATGGCTGTTCCGATGTCGCCTGATCAGGTGATGAAAAAACGACTGGGTATTTTCAAACACCAGTCGCAAAAAGATGGTGTTGTATACCAGGGCACCGACTCGCGCGAGTTCTGGCAGCGGGCCGAAGAGCGCAATGGAGCTACTGCTGGTCTTTATAACAAACTTGGCTTGGCCGAATACGAAGCAATGGAAGCCTTTGTGCGCTGGCGTTTTTAGTTATTAAACGTACCTAATAGCTACAAGCTAATGAAAAAGTCGCCCTAATTCAGGGCGACTTTTTTAATATATACTACATTTTAATATACATCTTATTTGTTTCTTTAATTTATAATCTAACGAAATAGTTTGTTGGTAAACAGCCGCTTAGTATATTTTTTATACCCGTGTTAACCTGTGGAGTCAAAACTTTTTATTTAGCTTCTAAATAAGCTCCACACTCATTAAACTCTTAGCTGGATGAAAGTTATTTCTACTCGTATTCAATTCTATTATTGGGCTTTTATACTGTTTTTAAGCTGTGTTATTCCGTCTCTCCTCGCAGCCCAAAGTTTACCGGCGGGCTTCCGGAACGTTAAAGTACAGGATGGATATACCAGCCCCACGGGCATGGCGTTTACCCCTAACGGGCAAAAGCTTTTTGTTTGGGATAAGGCTGGCCGAGTATGGATTTCGGTTTGGAATGGCAGTCAGTACATAAAACAGACTACTCCGGCACTCGATATCAGCGATGAGGTAGGCAATTGGCGTGACTTTGGTCTGCTCAGCTTCTGTCTGGACCCAAATTATGATCAAAATGGACTCGTGTATCTTTTCTACGTAGTAGATCGATATCACCTCTTTAATGCTGGTACGAGTACCTACAATCCCGCTCAGAATGAGTATAATAACGCGAGTATCAGTCGGGTTACACGCTATCAATTCCTGACCGTTAACGGTACTACAAACGCCGACATTACCAGTCGGCGAGTGTTGCTGGGCGAAACACGTTCTACAGGTGTACCGCTCACCCATAATTCACACGCAGGAGGAACAATTTTATTTGGCCGTGATGGTTCGTTACTCATTTCGACCGGCGATAATGCTAACTTCAATGGTATTGATATGGGTAGTTCGAATGGAACGTACTTTCAGGCGGCCATAAATGACGGCATTATGCGTGCCAATGAGAACGTGGGCGCGTTTCGGGCGCAAATGGTGAATTCATTTTGTGGTAAAGTATTGCGGTTGGACCCTGCTACCGGCGATGGGCTTGCCAGTAACCCTTTCTTCGACACAACTAATCCACGTTCGGCACAATCACGAGTTTGGGCCATGGGTTTTCGAAATCCATACCGTATGGCCATTCAGCCTAATACCGGGAGTACATCGATCGCGGATGGAAACCCGGGTACCTTATTAGTTGGCGATGTTGGCGCGGATACTTGGGAGGATTTGCACGTTATAAGGCAGGGGGGCGAAAATGCCGGTTGGCCTATGTTTGAGGGAATGAATGAACATCCCCAATACGGTCCGGCCAGCCGAACCATGGACAACAAAGATGAACCCAACCCGACCAATACCTGCGCCCTGCCATTTCTGCGCTTTGGTGATTTGTTAAAACAGTCCACCAACCCGGATTTAACTACAGTGCAGGCACTTAACCCCTGCAGTCAACAGCCACTGCCGGGCCTGCAACGGCGATATTTTCACTCCCGGCCAGCCCTTGACTGGAAGCATGGCGAAGATATTGCCCAAGTTCCTACCTTCAACGGCAGTGTAGCCACGGGTACAACCATTAGTCCTACCGGTACACCTACGGTTGGTAAGCCATTCAGAGGCTATGCTTTAACGGGTGGAGCTTACTATTCCGGGACAGCATTCCCAGCGGCTTATCGGGATACCTATTACTTTGCTGACTATACCCTGAACTGGATTCGGGCGGCTTCGCTCAACAGCGACGGAACAATACGGGAGGTGCGGGAATTTTTGCCTCAGAATATAGGAAAGGGCATTGTGGATGTGGAGTATGGCGCCCATGACGGAGCTCTGTACTACGTGAATATCAACAGTGGGGAGATCATGAAAATCAGCTTTGGCGGTAACCAGCCGCCTATTGCCGTGTTATCGGCCGACCGACAAAATGGAGGATCGCCCCTAACCGTCAATTTTCGGGCCAGCAGTTCCAGCGACCCTGACGGTGATCCGCTTACGTATGCATGGGACTTCGGCGATGGGACGACCTCTACCCTACAAAATCCAACGAAAGTTTTCTCGGGAAGTGCCAGACAGGGGTTTACTGTTCGGCTCACTGTTACGGACGCAACGGGCTTAACAGATACTAAAACGACGGTTATTTCGATTAACAACGCGGCCCCTACAGCCAGAATTACTGCCCCCGTTACTAATACCCAATATCTCCTCGATCGGCAGACAACCTACAGACTCACGGCAACGGTAGGCGATGAAAATCCCAACAGCTTAACTTATGCCTGGCAGGTGACCTTGCGCCATAATAACCATGAACATCGTGAGCCTGTCGTGACCGATGCGTCGCCAACCGTAGTTATTTCGCCGGTAGGCTGTGACGGAGAAACATATTATTACCTTATAACCCTGAAGGTTACTGATAATGGCGGCTTGACGGCTTCTGATTCCGTTAAAGTATACCCGAATTGCAACTCAGTTAAGCTGACTGTAACCAATGCCAAAGCAACGCCGGATATCAACGCTGTGCTGGTGTCGTGGACAAATCCAACAGTGTCATACGACAACGTTCTGGTGGTTGCTAAAGCCGGGTCAGGTTTCTCCGACGTACCCAAACAGACGGGTTATGCGGCCAATGCCAGCTTTACGGGCAACGGAGCAGTGCTGGAGGGCGGGAAGGTAGTTTATCAAGGTAGAAATCAGTCGGTATTGGTTACCAATCTAGTTGGTGGACAACCGTACTTTTTTCGTATCTATACCCGTAGTGGTGTTGTCTGGACGGGGGGTATGGAGGTCAGTGCAGTCCCAGCAGCCATATCGTTCGATCCATCGGCCTGTTACCGCATTACATCACGGGTGAGTGGTGAAGTGCTGGGGGTAGAGAATGGTGGTATTACAGAGGGAGCCATTGTTAAGCAACGTACCGATGCCAATCTGGCCTGGCAACAGTGGAAACTAACGGCTACCGGCGATGGATATTACCAACTGACGGCCAGCCACAGTGGGAAGGCGCTGGACGTAGTGGGGGCGTCGATACAGAATCAGGCGTCAATGGAACAGTCGACTTATACGGGCCAGCCCCATCAGCAATGGGCTATTCAGCGGGATGCTCAGGGGTATTATCAATTTGTTGCCCGTCAGTCAGGCAAATTGCTCGACGTAGAGGGTAGTAACCGGAATCAGGGAGGGAATATTATCCAGTTTACGGCGAATGGCGGCCAAAGCCAACAGTGGAGTGTTGAGCAACGGACCTGTACGGCACCGATAGCTGTTTCGTTCGACCCATCAGCCTGTTACCGCATCACGTCGAGGGTAAGTGGCAAAGTGCTGGGGGTAGAGGGTGGAAAAACCACTGATGGGGCTCCAGTTAAGCAACGCACCGACGCGAATCAGGCCTGGCAGCAGTGGAAATTAACGGGTATAGACGGTGGATACTATCAAATAACCGCCACCCATAGTGGAAAGGTACTGGATGTTGTGGGTGCGTCCAAACAGGATCAGGCATCGGTAGAACAGTCGGCTTATATTGGTCAGCCTCATCAGCAATGGGCCATCCAGCGAGATGTACAGGGGTATTACCAATTTGTTGCTCGTCACTCAGGTAAAGTGCTTGACGTAGAGGGAAGTAATCGAAACGAAGGAGGAAATGTTATTCAATTCACAACGAATGGTGGCCAGCCTCAGCAATGGATCATTACGGCGGCTACCTGCCCCGTTGGTTCGGCTCGTTTTAGCACAGAACAGGAGGCTACTGTGCATGTCGAAAACCCTGAATCAACACCTGATGCATTCCGACTTTGGCCTAACCCGGCCCGTGACTATGTATTGATCGACTTACGATATGCTGCGGGTCAGTCAGCCGATATAGCCGTAATTGATGGTACCGGGAAAGTAGTGCACCAGGCCCTGGTCCAAACAGATACCGAGCCTGTTTATCGGATAAACACCACATTATTTAATGACCTTCATTACCTGATAACTGTTAAAGCCGCCGGACGGGAAAGGGCTACACTACGTCTTTTAGTCGTAAAATAGATCTACTCAAATTTACTGAAAAGCCACTTCTGAATAAGAGTGGCTTTTTTTAGTTTATTAAAAATTTGTTTCACTACTCATTATGATATAAAAATTGAATATAATTGCATTTATATACAATAGTTATATTATAATGAGCGGCTTTTAGGATTATGACACGACAGAATAAGCAGAGAACGCTTCGGCTATTTGCCTTACACGAATTTATTCAGGATCACTTTACAAAGTCGGACTGGATCAAAGTGGCATACCTGACCGACAGCCTTGAGCTAATAGAGGACCACCCCCGGTTATTGCGAAGTTTAGATTTTAAAGATGATGATTATGAGGGCAATAGCTTGCAGGTTTTGTCGAAATTAATCAGTGAAAGCACGAGTAATCTATACGAAATCGAACACTTTGTCGAAGCTAAAAAAGCGACGATGAATCGACTGGTTCGGGAGATACCGGATTTTATTTCCACTGTTCAAGTGGGTGCACCTGAGCGGGTCATTACGTTTGCTCCTGATGTATTCCGAATTCCGGCAAAACCAGTTGAGACGAATGTTTTGTCCGTGATGATGCCCTTTGAAAGTCGGTTTTCGGGAACATATACAGCCATTCGCAATGTGTGTGATCGGCTTGGTATCGACTGTAAACGAGCCGATGATATTTGGGACAATAGCATCCTGATTCAGGATGTATTCGACCTGATTTTTACTTCGCACGCCGTCATCACTGACTTTACTGATCGAAATCCTAATGTCTTTTATGAAACGGGTGTTGCACATACCCTTGGCAAACTTGTGATTCCCATTACGCAATCCGTCAGCGATATTCCATTCGATTTACGGCATCACCGCGCCCTGACCTATTTGTCTAATACGGAAGGGCTGCTGAAACTTGAAAACGACCTGGAGAAAAAGCTGATGAAGGTATTTAGTTGACTCATTGGGTTAAGGTTTTGTACCTTCGGGAAAACCTTACCGGCTATTATGCAACCCACAGTATCGTTACGTTCCACAGGTAGTCAACCTGCCGAAGTTCAGTCTGGTCGTTTGCTGTCGCTCGACTTTTTTCGAGGCCTGACGGTAGCTGCTATGGTGATGGTTAATAACCCTGGTGATTGGGGGCATGTTTATGCTCCTCTCGAACACGCACCCTGGAATGGCTGGACACCTACCGATTTGATTTTTCCGTTCTTTCTCTTCATCGTAGGCGTCTCGATTACATTCGCGCTTGAAGGAGGAAAAACGAAAAAGGGTGTTATCAGTAAGATTGTAAAGCGGAGCCTAACGTTGTTTTTGCTAGGACTGTTTCTAAATTTCTTTCCCAAATTCGACATCAGTATCGTTCGTATACCGGGCGTTCTGCAGCGTATTGCCCTGGTCTACTTGGCTTGTTCGCTCATTTTTCTGAAAACTGGCTCCCGGCAGCAATTGTATATTCTTTGCGGGTTGCTGGTTGGCTACTGGCTTGCCATGACCCTGGTCCCGGTGCCGGGAGTTGGCTACGCTAACCTTGAACCTGAAACGAATCTGGCTGCCTGGTTCGATCGCGTGATCCTCACAACGGCGCATGTGTATAAGCCTGCCAAAGTGTGGGACCCTGAAGGCATATTCAGTACGCTTCCCGCTGTTGCTACGGGGCTTTTGGGTATGCTGACGGGAACATGGTTGCGGAGCAATCGGTCGGCGGCCGAAAAGGTTGCTTGGCTTTTTGCCGTCGGTTGTCTGATAACCCTCGCCGGTTTGATTTGGGATGGTTTCTTTCCTATAAATAAAGCACTCTGGACGAGTTCATTTGTGTTGCTGGCCGGTGGTTTGGCTATGCTCGGCCTGGCGTTGAGCTACTGGCTCATTGATGTTCAACATCATACATGGGGCGTATTACCATTCGTAGCCTTTGGCGTCAACGCGATCACGGTCTTTTTTCTATCAGGATTAATCCCGCGCATTATGAACCTGATTCACGTGACGCAGCCCGACGGTACTGAAATCGGCTCGAAAGAATACCTCTACCGAACGTTCATCTCGCCCCCCTTCGCCGATCCCATCAATGCGTCGCTGGCAGGTGCCCTGACGTTTGTATTAATCTGGTTCGGTATTTTATGGTGGATGTACCGGAAGGATGTGATTATCAAGGTGTAATATGGAACACGGATCTTTATGATGATTATGATTTAAAAATGATATATATTAATCATAAATGATCTTGAAAACCATAAAGATCTGTGTTCAATTGCGTTTTATTTCTTCTCTTCCAGTGCCACCCGTATAAGATCGACCGTATTCTTAACACCCGCTTTTCGAATAATACTTGCCCGCTGATTGGCTACGGTATTCGGACTTATACCGAATTTGTCGGCTATTTCCGGACTACTCATGCCGTCGATCAGGCAGGTAAGAATCTGTGTTTCGCGGGATGTTATGCGGTTCCAGATAGAATGTGAAACAGTGGTGCTGGGTGTTATAGCCTCATTACGCTGGTTCTTTGCCGGTAAAACCAAACTCCTGATTATTACCGACGATGCATTAGGCGGATAATATAAATCACCTTTTACAACCGTTCTTACCGCCCGTAATATTTCTTCCAGACCTGTGTCTTTCAGAAGGTAACCGGCGGCCCCATGTTGTACGGCTTTTAAAATATAGTCCGGGTTGTCGTGCATACTAAACATCAGCGTCCGAACGGTCGGATATTGCAGCGAAATCACCTTCAGTGCTTCAATTCCCGACATTCGGGGCATGGTAATGTCGAGCAACAAAACATCCGTGTTGATACTCGCCAGCAAGTCGATGGCCTCATCGCCGTCGGAGGCTTCGCCCACAATATGTATATCTGGTTCATCTTCCAGCAACATTCGAATGCCTTTTCTTACTACAGAATGATCGTCGGCAATGAGAATTCGTATCGACATAACTAACGGGGGATATCAGATAAGTTGACGCTAACCCGCACTCTCGTTCCTTTTTGAGGCTTCGATGTTATTGTAAAATCGCCATTGAGCAAACGGGTTCGGGTGCGCATATTCTCAAGGCCGTTGATGACAGGTAATGGTTTTTTGTCAGTTGGCAGTGCTTTTACGACAAAGCCTTTTCCGTCATCTTCGATTGTCAACTGGAGCTTTAGCGTATTCTGTTGCAAGGTAATTTTTATCGTCTGTGCTTCAGCATATTTCAAGGAATTATGCAAGGCTTCCTGTGCTATACGATATAAACCGATCTCCATCGCCGGGTTGATTCGTTTGGCATTACTGGGTCCCGCAAATACGACAGAAATACCAGCCGACCGAGTCGTTTGTTCGGCCAGGAGTTGCAGGGTAGGACCTAAGCCAAAATCGCTTAGGGTTGAGGGCATCAGGTTATAGGAAACCTGCCGCGTTGTTTGAATCGTATCGCCAATCAGGTCGCATAATTCGGCAAATCGCTGCCGTTGTTTCTCATCGGCGAAGGTGGTGGATTTTAATTTTTCGGCGTGCAGTTTCAGGCCGGTGAGCATCTGGCCGATGCCATCGTGTAGTTCGCGGGCAAAACGCCGACGCTCTTCTTCCTGGCCTTCCAGCAAGGCCGCCGACCGAACGGTGTCTTCTGCCAACTGTAACTGATATTTCTCTTCTGTAGTCCGGACTAACTCTTTCTGTGTGGCAACCAGTTTTTGGTTGGAAGTCGCCAGATTCAGATTCGTTGCTTCCAGCTCTCTATTGGCAACTTCCATGTGGTTATTTGCCAGTTGCAGCGCTTTCTCGGAGCGGGCCAGCCGTCGAATTATAGTACGGGTGTGACTGACGACCGGCCTGAAAATAAATAAACCTTCAATCAACAGGGTTAAGAGTGTAGCTAGGGTGAGCAGCCACTCAATCCGTTCGAGTTGTTTTACCTGATCAAAGCTTTCAGTGTCGAATTGAAAGACGATGTCGTTCATTTGCTGTAGAAAGGGAAATTCATCTCGCAAAATGACCTGAAGCGCATCTTTCTTATCCACCAACGTCGTTGTTGGGTCGTTGATCCGAATGAAGCTTTTGTAAATAGATTGAAAAACCGGTTCAATTTGGGAAAACATACGCTCAAGCTGACCGCTCTTCCGAACGGTATACGCTTTTTCCATACGCAGCATTCCGTTGCGCAACTGGATATGGCTCTGGCTCCAGGAGTTAAGCAACGAATCGAATGAGACCGTGTCGGCGGTAGAAAGGCCGTCGATTCGTAGCATGGCCAACTTCGTCAGTCGTTGACTTAACATCCGTTGCCGCCCCGCTACGTTTACGACCCGGCTATCGTCGTACTGCGTGCTGATCGTATGCTTGATAAACAGCAACCCGCTTAGCGACAGTACGGCTATGACAGTGAGGGCTATCATGTAAAACCGCGTCAATCGACTGGCTACCTGTTGATCGAGTTGAGTCATAGAGGTTTCGGTTTACGGTATATGGTTTGTGGTATACGGTAGGCTGGCGCATAAACGCTGACGCGCCAGCCTACCGTATACCACAAGCCGTATACTTGCCATGGGCATGCTTATAGCCCAATATACACCACATTATCCACTACCTTGATTGGGTACGTAGCAATCTGGTAGCCATTATCGTTCAGGCATTCACCGGTTTTAAGTGAGAATGTCTTTTTATGGAAAGGGCAGGCCACCTTTGGCTCGTCGCCCTGACTCCCGATCATACCCCGCGATAAGGCCATCTGCTGGCGGTGAGGGCACTGATTATCAGTGGCATACCATTCGCCCCGACGAGAAAAATTGTAAATGGCAATTTGCCGACCACCGAGCAACACGCAGGCACCCCCGTCTTCGGGGATATGGCTTGTCTGGCAGGCAGGCTGCCAGGTAATTTCGGATTTATTTATTGTGAGCGTTTCCATTTGGTTGATTCGTTTTGGACTGGCCGCGTACTGGCGCGGGTTTGAACCCGTGCCTATTCATGAAGTCAGCATTCGCTGACGCAATTAAACGCCAGTGAATGCTGGCTATATAAATCGGCACGGGTTCAAACCCGCGCCAGACCCGCGCCTGTTATGCCCATTCTTTCGCCCGCTTCTGATCGCGAAGCGCGTCGAATTGAACGGTTGGGTCCTTTTGTTCGGGCACATTAACGAAGTGGGCAAAGCGGGCGCGGAGGGACGGATTTTCGACGGCTTCTTTCCATTCGCACTTGAATGTATCGACCAATAACTGCATCTCGCGCTCCAGCTCGTCGGCAAGGCCAAGCACATCGTCGACAACAACCGCCCGGAGGTAGGTCATGCCGCCTTCCATTTTATTGAGCCAGGTGGCAGTGCGCGTGAGCGGATCGGCGGTTTTGATGTAAAACATCAGGAATCGGTCAATGTAGCGGATGCAAGTTTCTTTGTCGATATCGGACGCCAGTAATATAGCATGCTGGGGCTTTGAGCCGCCATTGCCGCCGATGTATAGATTCCAGCCTTTCTCCGTCGCGATAATGCCAAAATCCTTGCTTTGGGCTTCCGCACACTCCCGAATGCAACCCGACACGCCCGACTTCAGCTTATGCGGAGACCGGATGCCTTTGTACCGCTCTTCTACTTCAATGGCAAACGAAACCGAATCCTGCACACCAAATCGGCACCAGGTGCTGCCTACACAGCTTTTCACCGTACGCAATGATTTTCCGTAGGCATGACCACTCTCGAAACCAGCGGCTATCAACTCTTCCCATATAATGGGTAAATCGCCGACGTGCGCACCGAACAGATCAATCCGCTGACCACCTGTAATTTTCGTATAAAGGCCGTATTTCTTGGCAACCTGGCCAATCACGATCAGTTTATCGGGTGTGATTTCGCCACCCGGGATGCGGGGCACTACCGAGTACGTACCACCTTTTTGGATATTCGCCAGAAAGCGGTCGTTCGAATCCTGAATGGTAGCCCGGCCTTTCTCCAGAATGTTCTCGTTCCAGAGACTCGCCAGGATGGAGGCCACTGCCGGTTTACATACTTCGCAGCCATCGCCATGACCAACGTGGTCGAGCACAGCGTCGAAGGTTTTCAGGCTGTTGATTTTTACCAAATCCAGCAACTCCTGCCGTGTGAAATCGAAATGTTCGCAAAGGATATTACGAACATATACTCCTTTCTGCTTCATGACGCCCTGGATGATGTCTTTCACCATGG
>CAXTJJ010000046.1:0-18750 GCA_964244155.1 uncultured Spirosoma sp. | reverse complement strand
ATGATTGGCAAAAGTACATTTACTGAACGGCAAGTTTTAACCGATTTACTTAAGTAATTATACGCGAACCGCCGAAGACTATTACCCATTTAAAGTTATCCATCAGCCACCGTCTTACGGGATAGAAACGTAAATACGGGCGATAATCATGTTACCTTCTTCTCTATTAGTTGTCTTACTTAAATACGTAATATCAACTGCATTAATTGCAAATTCTCACACTAATACTTATTTTGACTTTTTGTTCATTTTTAAGTCACATGTCACTGATTCTTTCCCTCGACACATCGACAACAGTCTGTTCAGTTGCGTTTCATCGCTATAATAGCTTAATCAGCTGTACTTTACTTGGTTGTTACGAACTTTTTACCGAACGGACCTCTTCAGCCATGCTTACTACGCTACTTAGCGACATTGTGAGCCAATCAGGCTACAACCTGGCCGAATTAGACGCTATCGCTGTCGCAAAAGGCCCCGGCTCTTATACAGGCTTACGAATTGGCGTTTCAACGGCAAAAGGACTTTGTTTTGCTTTAAATAAACCGCTGCTAGCAATCAATACGTTAACAGCCATGACTGAACAGATCCGGACTTATTTTCCAGCAGATTATTTGCTTTGCCCCATGATCGACGCGCGACGAATGGAAGTTTATTGTGCTTTGTATAGTGCTGATGGAGGGGAGATTGAGCAGACAGCTGCCAGAATTATTGATGAGCAATCGTTTATAGAATGGCTTGATCAAAAACCAGTCGTCTTTTTTGGCGACGGGGCTCAAAAATGTCGTTCACTTATAGGGTCGCACCCGAACGCGATTTTTCCGGATGCTCCGGTTCTGCCCTCGGCCCGAACAATTGGCCAATTGGCAGCACAGGCATTTGGCCAGAGCCAGTTTGAGGACGTAGCTACTTTTGAACCGTTTTATTTAAAAGACTTCATGGCCATCAAACCCAAAAAGGTGGCGCTATAATGAGCGATGTAGTCATTCTTATTGGATGAGTTTGACAATAACGTGGGAATGTGCTGCTTTTCTCCTTATTTCGCCCCGGCAACTACCCCCTTCGCTCGTGCAAATTATCGTTGATATTGGCAATACCGACGCCGTCTTCGGACTTTATACTTCCAACACATGGCAATGCATCTGGCGAACACCCGCTCGGCGCGATGAACCCGCACAATCGTATGAGCGTCGCCTGAGGCTTTGGTTGCTGGAAGCCGGCATTCCGCTGAGTGCTGTAAAAACTACCGTCTTAAGCAGCGTTGTGCCCGATCTGAGTCCGCTTATGCGGACTATGCTGACCGAACTTTTCGGGTTTGAACCGGTGGTGGTAGGGCCGGGAATTTATCCACTTCTCCCGATTGACATTATACGTCCGCACGAAATTGGAACCGACTTAGTAGCCAATGCACTGGCTGCTTATACCCGTTACCGCCGTACTTGTGTTGTGGTCGATTTTGGTACAGCCTTAACGTTCACCACCGTATCAGGCACCGGTAAACTTCTGGGTGTGGCGATTGCGCCGGGCCTGAAAACTGCCATTCGATCTTTGTTTGCCAATACCGCACAATTGCCGGAGGTACCCATTGAAGTACCATCATCAGCATTAGGCACCAGTACTACCCACGCCATTCAGGCGGGCGTGGTGTTAGGGTATGAGGGTTTGGTGCGCTCGCTGGTTAGCCGGATTCAGGCTGAAGTAAACGGCGATTGTATCGCTGTAGCCACCGGTGGTTTATCGAGTCGGATTCCCTCGCTACAGGATGTATTCACTGACATTGTTCCATCGTTAACGCTGGATGGTATCCAGTTAATCGGTGAGCTAGTCACTGCAGCGAAGTAGTTATTGGGTTATTGAGTGATCAATAAAGTTCAACGTTGGTGTCTCATCTATTAACTTAACATGAATACTGGATTGAATTGGAAAATTTGTAATACTAGTTCAAGCCAGTATTCTCGTAACTAGCCAATTCAAAAGAATTTTCAACCACAGAGGCACAAAGTACACAGAGGTCTAATAGGAACGAAAGTAACCCGTTGGACCTCTGTGTACTTTGTGCCTCTGTGGTTGAAAATTCTTTATCGAATGTAAATGATTGAATGAGCTGGATTGTAGTTTATAAAGGGCAATTATTCACGTTAACCTGACAACCATTAACCAATAACTAAGCCGCTGCTTCATCATCAGTCAAATTCGGATTACGTTTCTTGCGCTTCCGCAAGGCATCGTTCAATAAATACTCGATCTGCCCATTTACACTCCGAAACTCTTCCTGCGCCCAACGTTCCAGTTCCTTCAGCGTTTCGGGTTGAATGCGTAAGACAAATGCTTTTTTTTCAGTAGCCATAAAAGAAAGGAGGAGGGGGAGTAAGGGGAGGAGAGGAGGAAAGGTAAAGAAGGAGGAAGGCGGAAAGGAGGTTTTGCCAACTATCCCTTTCCTTTCCCCCCTCTCTACCTTTCCTCCTCCCCTTACTCCCCCTCCTCCCTATTAATTATACAACGTTCCCGCATTGACAACTGGGCTAACTGATTTTTCACCACAGAGCACGACCAGCAGATTACTTACCATAGCTGCCTTTCGCTCTTCGTCCAACGCAATTACGCCATTTTTCTCCAATCGCTCCAGGGCCATTTCAACCATGCCAACGGCACCTTCTACAATCAAACGGCGAGCGGCTATCATGGCTGATGCCTGCTGGCGCTGTAGCATGGCACCGGCAATCTCGGAGGAGTAAGCCAGGTGACTAACGCGGGCTTCAATAATATCGACACCGGCCCGCTCAAGCCGTTCGTTCAATTCCTGTTCCAAAAATACGTTGATCTGACCTGTACTATCACGTAATGTTACCGATGAGGTTTCATCTTCCATGTGATCGTAGGCGTAGGAGTTCGCAAGTTTGCGTACAGCGGCTTCGGACTGGATCTGCACAAAATTCACATAGTTGTCGACCTCGAACAGTGCCTTAGCGGTGTCTTTTACCTGCCATACAACAACAGCAGCAATTTCAACGGGGTTACCCATTTTATCATTAACCTTGAGTGTCTGCCCGTTCAGGTTACGAGCCCGCAGGCTAATTTTCGTTTTGTTGTAAAGCGGGTTTACCCACTGCATACCCGTTTCTTTACTGGTGCCAACATAGTCGCCAAAGAATGTAGCGGCTACTCCTTCCTTCGGATAAATAATGACAAGGCCCTTTAAAAGAAAGACACCTGCAAAGCCAAACACGAAACTAAAGAAACCGGCATACCTAACGGTGATAGCGGCTAAAGCGAAACATACCAGGGCAAGTGCCAGATACAGATACCCGGAAGCAGACATAAGTTTTTTCTCCTGCATGACCGTAAAAGTTAGTTCAAGAAGTTAATATCATTTTGATAGCACAATGATATTAACTTAGCCTTTTATTTCAAAGCGAATTGTAGGAACGGTCGGGGCATTCCACCAACGGCTTCTTTCACTCGATCACTGTAAACGCCAATCCTTTTCACTATTTTTGCTCTCTTAACTACTGGTTAGCCGGAAGGCTGACCGACTCGTTGACTATCATGCTGCTGAGTGAACAGGAAATAAATCGCCGACAAAAGCGCGACGAACTAATGCGGATGGGCATTGACCCCTACCCCGCCGAGTTGTTTGACGTAACTACAACCATCGCCGACATCAGGGCGGCTTTTCAAACGGATGGTCCCGGTACGGAAATTGCACCCGAACAGGATTTTTCCGGCGACGAACGCTGGGGGAACGTTCAACTGGCAGGCCGTTTGATGGTATTCCGCATCAGCGGCAGTGCGTCGTTTGCCGAGATACAGGATTCAACGGGCCGGATGCAGTTTTACTTCCGGCGCGACGACATATGTCCCGGTGAAGACAAAACGCTCTATAATACCGTTTTCAAAAAACTGCTGGATATTGGCGACATTATCGGCGTTCGGGGAAATGTGTTCACTACCAAAACCGGCGAGTTATCGGTGTATGTTCATGAGTTTAAAATCCTGAATAAATCGTTGCGCCCGTTGCCAGTCGTAAAAGAAGTGGTGAATGAGAACGGCGAAAAAGAAACCTACGACGCCTTTACTGACCCGGAGCAACGGTACCGCCAGCGTTATGTAGACCTGATCGTGAACCCCCAGGTACGCGACGTTTTTATAAAACGCACTAAGCTTGTCAATTCCATTCGGCAGTTTCTGAGCGCCAAAGGCTACCTGGAAGTTGAAACACCGATTTTACAGCCTATTCACGGTGGCGCAACGGCTCGCCCGTTCAGCACCCACCACAACTCGCTCGATATGAAGCTGTATATGCGGATTGCCAATGAGTTGTATCTGAAGCGGTTGATTGTTGGAGGCTTTGATGGCGTATTCGAGTTTGCCAAGGACTTCCGAAATGAAGGTATGGATCGCACCCACAACCCGGAATTTACGCAGGTTGAATTCTACGTCGCTTACAAAGATTATCTCTGGATGATGGACACCATCGAAGAAATGGTGGAAAAAGTAGCATTGGACGTAGCAGGTACAACTAAAGTTACCGTTGGCGAAAACGTTATCGACTTCAAGCGCCCCTGGAAACGCCTAACCATGTTCGAAGCCATTCAGGAGTATACCGGCGTTGATGTATCGACCATGGAAGAAGCCGAACTTCGACAAGTAGCCGAGGGGCGGGGTATCAAAGTGGATAGCACTATGGGTAAATCGAAGCTGATCGACGAATTGTTCGGCGACGCCTGTGAGCCGAACATGATTCAGCCGACGTTCATTACCGACTATCCTGTAGAAATGTCGCCCTTGACCAAGAAGCACCGGAGCAAACCCGGTTTGGTCGAGCGGTTCGAAGCGATCTGTAACGGTAAAGAAATTGCCAATGCCTATTCTGAGTTGAACGACCCGATCGATCAGCGGGAGCGGTTTGAGGAACAGTTACGACTGGCCGAACGGGGCGATGAAGAAGCTATGGCTCTTGACGAGGATTTTTTACGGGCACTCGAATACGGTATGCCGCCAACGGCGGGTGTAGGTCTGGGCATCGACCGTCTGACCATGATTATGACCAACCAGGCGTCGATTCAGGATGTATTGTTTTTCCCACAGATGCGCCCGGAAAAGAAGCAGGAGCAATCAGACGAAAGCGATTTCGTGGCAGCGGGGGTTTCGCCGGAATGGGTTACGGCTGTGCAGAAACTAGGCTTTATGACAGTCGATCAACTCCGGAGCGCCAACCCAAACAAGCTATTCAACGATTTGGGCGGTGTACGCAAGAAGCTAAAACTAGACGCTAAAATGCCGACGCTGGATGAAGTGAAAGGCTGGATTAACTAGTCGGTAAGTGGCTTCGCCTAAGTCGGTAAGTCAGTAAGTGGCTGACGCATGTGTAGCTTTCGCCGGTCCACCACTTACTGACTTACCGACTTAGGCGAAGCCACTTACCGACTAAAAAACAAAAACCCTCGCCTTACTTTGGGCGAGGGTTATACGTTCATGACAAGACGCGCTGAAGACTTAATATTCTGAATCTATCTTTTTCACCTTTACGGCGTTCAGTCCTTTTTTGCCGTCAACCACTTCAAATTGAACCCGGTCTTTTTCTCGAATGGTTGTACCGTTCAGGCCGGTGATGTGGACGAAGATGTCCCGGTTGGTATCGTCTTCAACAATGAATCCGTAACCCTTACTTTCGTTAAAGAATTTTACTACACCTGTTTGCATAAAACTTAAACAATTTAACAATTAAAAAACTTAAAGGGTCAGTTATCAACAAAGAACGCGAACTACACAGCCGGGTATCGTAATCACTAGATACATACGTAAAATCAGCGATATTTGTTGGGCGTAAAAACGAAATACCTTTTTTAAAGAAATAACGCCGTTACAATACAAAGAAAAGAAAAATGTTATTACAGCAAGTAGATAGCGACCATTTTTTAGCTATTTTCACTTCGTTTATATGGGCATTTTGTGTAAACGGCAAACAATCTATTAATTAGGGCCGTTAATTTATTACATAAGGATTTATCAGGATATATACGCTTCGCAAACGAAAGGCATGGATAAGATCAGATATTTTGTGGAAAACCAGGTATTTGGCGTTTGTTCACGACTAGGGGAAAAAATGAACATATCAGCCAGTAGTATCCGGCTGTATTTTATCTATACGTCATTCCTGACACTTGGCTCACCGGTTATTTTGTACCTGATTCTGGCGTTCTGGATGGAAATGAAAAAACATCTTCGCCGACACGCTCATCCGACCGTTTGGGAACTGTGAAACTATGTAGGATGTACTTGGTATGATATATGATGTAGCCAGTCAGACGCAAAAAAGGTAATATATGATATATCATGTACCCTACATCATACATCATACATCTCTCTAAACGTCTTTTTTCCTTCGGCGAAGTACTTCCAGACAATACTGTGTGGGTACAGCGATACTCGGGTTGTTTGCAGAACTTTCAACCGCTTTCGTTCCTGATTGAGTTGTGGTAATTGGCCGTAAAAGGCAAAATGCGCCCGCACAATTGCCCATATATCGCGCCACTGGCCGACTTTTAGAAATAATATCGCCGACAATCCATCGAGTACCAGACGGAACATAATTTTAGGCCATAGCCAAACAGTTGCAGGCCAGTTTTTATACAGCATGAACAGGCTGTTGCGGTAGTTCAGGTACGTCTTGTGCGGGTTGGATTTGTGGAGTGTACCGCCCCCAACATGATACACCGTCGATTGACCGCAGGCCCAGACTTCGTAACCGAGTCGCTGGATGCGCCAGCACCAGTCAATTTCCTCCATGTGAGCAAAAAAGGAGGCATCGAAACCGCCGGTTTTGTGAAATACCTCGGCTCGCATAAAGAGGCAGGCACCCGTAGCCCAGAATACCTGCCGATTATCGTCATATTGCCCTTGATCTGGCTCAAACGTAGCAAAGACACGGCCCCGGCAAAATACATACCCCAACCAATCGACAAAGCCCCCCGCTGCACCGGCATGTTCAAATAAATCAGGTTGGTCATACGACCTGATTTTAGGCTGACAGGCAGCAATTTGCGGATTAGCTTCCAGCAACGCCAGCACCGGCGACAGCCAACCGGGTGTTACGGCAATATCAGAATTGGGAAGCACGTAGTATTTGGCACCCCCATAGTGTGCTCGTATTTGGTCGAGGGCAAGGTTATACCCACCCGCATAGCCTTCGTTGCGGGGAAGCTCAATAATGCGAACGGTCGGGAAAGTAGCCCGCAGAAAGGAGACCGATGAATCGACAGAGGCACTATCGGCCACATAAACCGGATGGCCATCGGCATTGGCCAGAACCGCAGGAAGAAATTTAGCTAAAAACGGTTGTCCGTTGTAATTAAGAATGACAATGGCAAGGGTATCCACAAAGTGCTTTGATAATTTACGGTTTACAGTTTAGCGTTTTGGGTTTACTGTCAGCCAACGCCAGCCAGTTTTGCACCTTTTACCGTAAACTATAAACCGTAAACCTACTAATTCTTTCCTACATTAACCCATCCAGATTCAGGCCGGGAATATTTGGCAGCAGTCCTTCGGTAGCCTGGCGCAGGTGTTCGCGGGCTTTCGTTTCTACATTACCCATGGCTTTATTGGTAGCGGCTACAATTAAGTCCTGCAACATCTCGCGGTCTGTTGGCTTGATTAGATCAGGGTCGATTTCGATCTTAAGCACATTTTTCAGGCCATTGACCGTCACTTTCACTAAACCTGCACCCGACTCGCCCGTTTCGGTAACGGCGCTAAGTGTTTCCTGGGCGTCTTTCATTCGGGATTGAACTTCCTTCATTTTCCCGAACATATCCATCATATTCATATTTGCAGTTAGTAAGTTGGTAAGTTAGTCAGTTGGTAAGTTAGCCAGTTGGTAAGTCAGTCAGTTGGTAAGTCAGTAAGTAGCTGGCGCGAAAGCAAGGCCTGCGCCAGCTACTTACTGACTTACCAACTGACTGACTTACCAACTATCGTATTAACAACACAGCCCCTGTACGAACAGTTTTCAGGCCGGTCAGGTCTATGACCTCAATGCGGTACATGTATTGCCCGGCGGGTGCTATCTGACCATTGGTCGTTCCATCCCATCCCTTCGTTTTATCAGTTGTGCTATAGACTACTTCGCCCCAGCGGCTGTAAATGTTCATGACAAACTGATCAACGTAAATACCTTTAGCCAGCAGAATATCATTCATTCCATCGCCATTGGGTGTAAAGGCATCAGGAACCAGAATCATTGCTTCTCGCCGAAACGTGAAATAGTTGGAATTACTTTCGAACCCATTGTTATCAGTTGCAATTATTCGGTATCGCTGCGATTGCAGATTAGGATCATTCGGATCAGGTTCGTAATGCGTGTTACTACCTATGGGAATCAGGTCGGTAACACCACTTGCCAAGTTGTTAACTTCTATCGTATAATGATCAACTGTTTCGGGTGTGAACGGGGATTCGGCAGTCCAGTCGATGCCGGTAGCCGATTTAGATGTTAGAAAAACAGTACAAACCGGTGTCGATGGTTTTGACTCCAACCCGCAACTATTTTTGTACGTTACCTGGTAACAGTACGAACCAGAGGACGCATTCACGCTTTCATCTGTATAACGGTTTTTACGTTCGAGGGTGGCAATCGGCTGAAAGTTTCCCGAGGAGCCGGACGCCCGACTTACAACCATCGTAAAGCTGTCTGAAGGGCCGATATTAGCAGGTGGCGTTGCAATTAAAAGCGGGTGTCCATCCTCAACAGTAACCAGTACATCAACGACATCGCCCGGCAATTCACCGTTAATACCCGTTACACAAGCGTTATTGGAGGTAACGATAACCTGTGCCGTACCCGTAATCGTTGCCACAAGTTGATAGCAGTATTGGGTACCGCATTCGATGGCATTGGCATCAGAATAACTACTGGTGCTTTGGTTAGCCAGGGTAGCAGGCAAGGGTGCGTTGTTTCGATTGAATTTGTAGGAACGAAATGTACCCGAACCGGCATAGGGTTGCCAACTCAGGTTGTTCTGTTTATTAGCGGCTTTGACATCCAGTACCAGACTGCAGACTTCATCGGATTTTAAAGGTGTGGTGTTACAGGCGTCCTGGGTCACTAACTGAAAACACTGCACCTTTTGAGCGTCCGTCTGAATGGTAAATTTTCCTATATCAGTACCTTTCTGGCCTGTTGCCGTGTAGGTCCCTCCTATTTTCTGATAGAGTTGCACAGTTACGCCCGTACTGGCCTGATACGTAATGTCAATAGCTTTGTCACTTGTTGTAGTCAAGGCAGTGATCGCTGGTGCATCAGCCGACGATAGCAGGGTATAGGGCTCAGTGCTGTTGGCCGAGGGCCCACTGCATGCATTGGTATACACACCTTCTATCGTTATGGGCTGAGGATTTGAATTACTGTATGTGTGCGGTGGCTGGGCCTGTAGTTCAGCCCGGCTAAAATTATCAACAGCTCCATCGCCCCACCGTATAGTATAGCTATCATATTGACCCAATGTCGTTGGGTCGACAGTTACAGTCACTCTTCGGCCCAAACAGGCCTGTACTTTAAAGCTAACAGGATCGAGCGGCAACACGGTAACCGTTTTACAGGCATAGGCATCAAATCCATTCAAAGTACCAACCTGTAGAATCGTAAATGTTCCTTTCTGGGTATATGTATGGTCTTTCTTCGGATCAAACATATTTGGAAGTCCTTTTCCGTCATATTCATATACATAGGCGGTATTGGCCAGCCCCTGCTGTTCACTACCAGCTTTAATTTGAACTGTAGATCCAATGCATATTCTATCATTTGTTAATGTAAATCCGCCTACTTTTGAATTAGCAGGCGGATTCGTGCAGTAATTACTTTGCGCCAATGATGATTTTACAGGCAAAAACAGTAAAAGCAATAAGGCAGGCAGCCAAGCAGTAAATCCACTCGTCTTCACTCTAATTCCTGTTGGCCACGGTCGTAAAATTCGCACGAAGAGTGTTTTTTTGTCGTTCGTATATATAAATCGCTTCTACGTATAGTAACGGCTTCGGTGGACATTTTCGCATTTGGCGAAACGTATCTTTCTTAAAATCAGTTTTCCGTTTAAACCGAAGCTAAAAAGGCTTACCAAAGATACCTGCATAGACGCGCATCAACCAATAAAATGAGCAATAATAGTACCAACTCTGAAACCACTCCCGTAGATCTGGGAAATTCCAGCGAGGCAACCCCTATTCAACTGGATCGCATCGAAGACGCCATTGCTGATATTAAGGCGGGTAAGATCGTAATCGTGGTAGACGATGAAGACCGCGAAAATGAAGGCGACATGATCTGCGCGGCCGAAATGATTACCCCTGAACTGGTCAATTTCATGGTGCGCGAAGCCCGTGGGTTAATGTGTGCGCCACTTACCGAAGAACGCTGTGAAGAATTAGGACTGGATATGATGGTGATCAGTAACACGTCTGTTCACACAACCCCATTCACCGTATCGGTCGATTTGCTCGGCAATGGTTGTACAACCGGCATTTCGGCATCAGATCGCTCCAAAACAATTCAGGCCCTGGTTGATCCCAATACTAAACCTGATGATTTGGGCAGACCTGGTCATATTTTCCCGTTGCGCGCCGTTGAAGGTGGCGTGATTCGCCGGGCAGGCCATACGGAGGCTGCCGTCGATATGGCCCGTATGGCCGGTTTATCGCCAGCGGGTGTGCTCATTGAGGTGCTAAGTGAAGATGGTACGATGGCCCGCCTGCCCGAGCTACGCGTTATGGCCGACCGTTTCGGAATGAAGCTTGTCAGTATTCAGGATTTAATCGAATACAGACTACGTACCGAAACTCTGATTCGTCGCGAAATTGGCGTCGATATGCCTACCCAATGGGGCCACTTCGACCTGATTGCCTACAAACAAAGTAATACCGGGGATACACACCTTGCGCTTATTAAAGGAACCTGGGAACCCAACGAGCCGGTATTGGTTCGGGTTCACTCTTCCTGCGTTACGGGCGATATTTTTGGTTCGTGCCGTTGCGATTGCGGAGCCCAGCTCCACGCATCAATGAAACTGGTGGAAGCTGAAGGCAAAGGGGTGGTTGTTTATATGTTTCAGGAGGGGCGCGGCATTGGGTTACTTAACAAACTAAAGGCTTATAAACTCCAGGAAACGGGCCGCGATACAGTTGAAGCCAACCTCGACCTGGGCTTACCCATGGATTCCCGCGATTATGGGGTGGGGGCTCAGATTTTGCGTGACCTTGGCATTCGCAAACTTCGGCTTATTTCGAACAACCCAAAAAAACGCGCCGGTTTGATGGGTTACGGGCTGGAAATTGTGGATACTGTTCCCATCGAAATTCCATCCAATCCACACAACGAACGATACCTTCGAACAAAACGCGACAAAATGGGTCATACCATTATGAACGAGCCGGTAAATGAAGAGCAATAAAAGTCGGTAAGCGGCTTCGCCTAAGTCAGTAAGTCGGTAAGTCAGTAAGTCAGTAAGTGCTGACGCGAAAGCCACTTACCGACTTACCGACTTAGGCGCAGCCACTTACTGACTAAAACGACAAAGACCATGAACAAGCAATCGTTTAAAGACCTCATTAACGGTGATAAGCCGGTGCTGGTCGACTTTTATGCCGATTGGTGTGGGCCCTGCAAACAGCAGGCGCCTATTTTAAAGCAACTTACCGAGCGTTCGGGTGATAAAGTACGCGTCGTTAAAATCGATGTGGACAAAGCTCAGGCCGCTGCACAGCAATACCAGATTCGGAGCATTCCGACTATGATTATGTTCAAAGACGGCAAGATCGTTTGGCGACAGTCGGGCGTTCAGCAGTTGAAAACGCTGGAAGGATTGGTACAACAGTTTGGTAACTGATTGCCAAAGGATAAAAACAGAAGCTCCGACCGTGGAAACGCAGTCGGAGCTTCTGTTTTTAGGGATCACTATTGGCGAAACGTTACTTGGCATTTTGCGCTAACCCGAAGTTTTTCAGGTTGGTAAGAGCCGTAACGTTAATAATTTTCCACTGCCCGTCTATTTTTTCGAGCGTTCGCGACTCCTTCGATTCCGTTTTGCCGTGGCTATCCACAAGCGTCTGGTCGTAGGCGACAAAAGCCATATTGCCATTCACGTGAATGGTATAATTTGAGTTATTAACTTTGACTTTATCCGATACTTTTGAGCTTTTGAACTGACTGGCAAATTGCTTCTCCAGTTTATTCCAGCCCTTGATCAGCATAAAATCGCCCCCATACAAATTGGCCGCAAAATGAATGTAGGGCGTATGGGCCCATGCGTTCGACCACTCTGTTTTATCGCGCTTAAAAAAGCCTTCGGTTTCACTCCGCAACACACGTTTAATGGCATCGTTGTCAGCCTGGGCCAACCCACACATAACGGTACTCAGCAACAAGGCGGTTACCAAAAATGGCGTTTTCATGACCAGAAAATGTTTAGTTAACGGTCAAGTTATAGAAGCATGTTGGAATATACAACTATTATTTTGCACTTTTATCTTATAAACCATATACGTCAGGTATGTATCTATTCCACCCTGTCAGGTATAGTTCTATCGCTACCAAGAAGCCCCCACAGCCTGTTTAGCCGTCAACTTACTGACCTCACAAGCAACTCCATTGTCAACTTACCGACTCACCAACCAGTAACCTATCGAGCCGCCGGATCGACTGCACCATTGACCGAACCGTGTGGTAATTGATCTTCCAGGAATGGCTCATATGTGTCCAGATGGGAACGCCCTGACGGGTCATAAGCGGCCACCACTCCCCTGCCCGGTGATTCACCATTTTGTCCATAACAAACCGGTGTACGTTCTCATAAGCCCGCCAGTATTTCGCATCACCGAAAATGCGGTAGGCATCCAGAAAGCCAATAAGCACTTCGGCCTGCTGCCAGAATTCTTTCTCCCGGTCATATACCTTTCCGCTATGCGAGCCTTCTACAAAAACACCCCCAAACTCCCAGTCTACGCCGTAATCCGCAGCGTGAGAAAGGGCTTTTTGCAGTTGGCTAAAGTAGGTTTCATGCGGAATTTCCAGAACGCTCAGGGCATGAATCAGCAGCCAGGCAAACTCGGCATTATGACCATAGCTGGTGTTATCCTCGGCCTCCCGCTTAACGCCGTCTTCCGTGAAGCGGTCCCAGCCCCAGATAACATCGAACTTGATCTGAGGAGCCACACGCCAGTCGGCCCAGAACTGCGGCACACCGGTGCCATAGATCGGGTGCATAATTTTCCCAACCAGCAGGTTGATTACCTCCAGCAGTTTCCGCCGATGAATGGGCTGGCGAGTGCATTCATACAAGCTCGTGAAAGCTTCCATCAGATGCATATGGGCATCGAGCGTTTTTCGATTGCCCCCGGCGGCACCTGGCCCTGTTAGCATCCACTGGCGGTCGAACACCTCAAAATATCCACCATAGCAGGTATCCGCTCCATATTTCTGCAACAGATCAAACACTTTCTGAGCGTATTCAACCCCGCGCGGATCGCCTGTAGCCAGCGTATACTCGCTCAGACAATAAATAGCGAAACTCTGTCCATATACGATCTTCTGGTCGTTCAGCACGTTGCCCTTTCGGTTGGTCATCCAGTAAAACCCACCCTGTTCGGCATCCCACATCCGGGTCAGCAGATAATCGACACCATGGCGCGCCAGATCGGCCAGGGCACCGTCGCCATAACCCGCGCGATGGGCCGACGAATATGTATAAATGGAGCGGGTTTGGGCGATGAGTGATTTTTCGTCTTCACCTGAATCGTTTCCGTACTGATCAAAGTGCGTAATAAAGCCACCGTTTATATAGTCGGCGGTTCGGGCCGTCCAGAAGGGCAGCAATTCGGTGGTTAGGTGGGTGTGTAGTTCCCGACGGCACCGCTGTAGAACTTCGTTCGTCATGATAGATACAGCCCGCAGATTGTACGGATTAGACGGATTTTCACGGATAAAATCTGTGCTGATTCGTTTAATCCGTACGATCAGTGAGCCAATTATAGGTATGTTTTATGCAACGCAAGGATTTCGGGCAGGCTGGCCGTACCGGTCTGGTTTAGTTTCTGAACGGTTACGGCAGCCGCCAGATTAGCAATTTGCAGTGCTTCGGCGGGTGTGGCTCCGGATCCTAGGCAAGCAGTCCAGGTAGCCACCACCGTATCGCCCGCCCCAACCGTGTCGAGTTCGCTTTGAAGCGGCAAACCCTTCACAGACTGTGTTTCCTGATCGTCAAGATAGAGAATACCGGCCTCACCCCGTGTGATTAACAGCGGGCCACCAGATTGTTTTCGGAATGCATTTCCATGGCAGATGCACCAATCCAGGTCAGGTGACTCAGGCGCGTCAATCGTTAGAAAATTGGCCAACTCTCTGGTGTTTACTTTCAGCGTAGCTCCCCGCACCAGCGTGCCTACATCGCGCATATCGGCCAGAAACCGAACCGTTGGGAAGCGCAACATCAGGTCATTGAGTAACGTCATGCGTTGTTTGGTAAGCAGCGGATTCGCGAACTGCTGGTTGATTACCAACACATCAAGGTCGGCCAGGGCTTCTTCCATACCGGTTATGAGGTGGGTAAAAAGGGCGTCAGGCAGCTGATTGGCAATGCCAAAATCAATTCGATTCGCTTCCTCTCCATGCAGATTGGGTTTGGTGTACAGACAAGTATCCCAGCCCGTTTCGAGTGTATGCAGATGCTGCGTGTTTACCCCTAATACATGGAACAAATGCTGCATTTCGCGCCCAAACAGGTCATTACCAACGCAGCCGATCACCCGGCAGTTTGATACGCCCAGAGCAACCAGATTCTGAACCACGTTGCCCGCTGCGCCAAGAGACGCCCGTGGGCGACTTCCCCAGAAAACATCCCGATGGGTTTCCAGCGAGCGTTCGCCGGTTTGTGTTTGTAAAGTAAAATAGAGATCGAGGGCAAAGTCGCCAATAACGCCCACTCTAACGGTCGTAAATCGTCGAAAGAGTGCGTTGATTTCGGATGTTGTCATTCCGTAAGACAGAATTTAGCTAGCAGTCCTAAAACCAGTTCCGGCTCGCTGGCTACTCACTGAATGAATTTATCTGGGCGCATTTCGGGTATTTTTCTGATTTTAATTTGTACACGATTAATTTGTTAAATTATCCAATTAGTTTAGTAGCAAACCTTGTACTATGAAAAAAAGAACGTTCCTCAAATTATCATCTACCTTACTGGCAACACCGGTCCTATCGCCATTACTTGGCTGGTCTGCAGACAGTAAGCTACAAAACTGGGCGGGTAATTTGCAGTACAGCACCGATCGCCTGTATCCGGCAAAATCCATTGCACAGGTGCAGGAGTTTGTAAAAAAACAACCTAAACTGAAGGTGCTGGGTACACGCCATTGCTTCAATACCATTGCCGACAGCAAAGACAACTTGTTATCGCTTCAGGCGATGGATGATGTAATTTCCCTTGACACAAAGGCGCATACAGTAACGGTCGATGCCACTATGAAGTATGGTCAACTGGCTCCTTACCTCGACAAAAAAGGCTTTGCGTTGCATAACCTGGCGTCGTTACCTCACATTTCCATTGCGGGTGCCTGTGCTACAGCCACGCATGGCTCGGGCGTAAAAAATGGCAACTTGTCCACAGCCGTGTCGGGCATGGAAATCATTACCGCAGCGGGCGACATTCGGACATTATCCCGCGCCAAAGACGGCGATACATTTCGGGCGGCCGTTGTGCATTTAGGGGCGTTGGGCGTTGTCACGAAGATTACGCTCGATATTGAGCCAACTTTCCTCATGCGACAGGACGTATACGAAAACCTACCTCTAGCGCAGTTGAAAGACCACTTCGAAGCTATTGTATCAGGTGGTTACAGCGTCAGCCTGTTTACCGATTGGCAGAAAAGCCGCATCAGTGAAGTCTGGATCAAACGACGGATCGACAAGGGCGTGAAACTGGGCGACAAACCCGAACGCGGGGCTGCGGAATATTTCGGCGCAACGCTGGCCAAAAAGAACCTGCACCCCATTGCTGAGTTGTCGGCCGTGAACTGCACCGAGCAGATGGGTGTTCCCGGCCCGTGGTATGAGCGCATGCCGCATTTCCGTATGGGCTTTACGCCAAGCAGCGGCAAAGAGCTACAGTCTGAATATTTCGTTCCGCGCAAGAACGCGGTAGACGCGATTCTGGCTGTTGAGCGGCTGCGCGATCACATAACCCCTCACCTGATGATTACGGAACTCCGTACCATCGACGGCGACAATCTTTGGATGAGTCCGTGTTATAAACAGCCCAGTCTGGCAATTCACTTTACCTGGAAACAGGAATGGGATGCGGTCAAAAAAGTGTTGCCTATGATCGAAAAAGAACTGGCTCCTTTTAAGGCTCGCCCGCATTGGGGCAAGCTCTTTACGATGGCTCCATCGGTACTGCAATCGCGCTACGAAAAGCTTCCGGCCTTTAAAGAATTGGTAAAAGAGTATGACCCGAAGGGCAAGTTTCGGAATGCGTTTTTAGACACGAATCTCTATGGTAGTTCGAAATCGCTGACCTAGCGTTTGGCGGTATGAATCGCATTGACCACTGTAATAAAAGTATGTAAGACGCCCTGATATCGGGGCGTCTTTTTTTGTATTATATCTATATGGCTTTAAAAGAGAAAAATATTTACTGCCCGTTAGCTAACTATTATCCCCAGACTGAATTTAACCGTAAAGGTGAAAAATAGAACATTTCGATTCTTTTCCTAAACGTAGTCAATTCTATCTATTTATAATTAAAAAAACAGATATAGGACAATTTTATAGCGTGTAACAAAGCGTTTAGATGATGATTATATTGATACGAAAGACACGGTTTGTAACTACTCAGTTGCGGGCCAACGCCTGAGTATTTATACACATATAACCTGAACACGCCTAGTTATGAAAACCCTATATACATTTGCAGCTATCGTCCTATTTGTACTTTTCTTCGTTTCGTCAAGTCAAGCCTCACATCCGAAACTACCCTGGAAAGCGGGACATGTTGAGCTTTGGGACAATACCGCTTTGGAGGGTGACCTCTCCTATAACTGGGCGGCAGAGATGGTGTCGCTTCGTCAGGCAGATGGGCGAATCCGGACGTTTTCAGCCAATCAGGTAGCCCGGTTTGGCTGGTTTGATTACTCGGTGCACAAGCTCCGAAATTTTGTCTCACTGGTAAAGCCGCTGGACAAAGACCGTACAAATCAGGTGTTTTATGAAGTTTGCCTGGATGGACAACTGACCGTTGTTCGCCGAATGCGACAGCCGCGTGGTTTTCTGAAACGCTGGTTCAGTCACCCATCGCACGCTACCGATCAACCCGTTATGGCCCAGAATCCGGATCATTTCGACTATTTCGTTCGTGATGCGGAGCGATTATTGGCCCTTGACCGGTTTTATACAGATGTTTATAGACCTCTGATGACGACTTACGACCGGGAACTCCACCAGTATGTTCTGACGCATAATATTAACGATCGATCACTACATGGACGCCTGATACTGATCAGTCATTACAACTGGTTGGTTCAATTTGATACAAAAGCAGCTTCGACCAAAGAGCATGTCAATGCACCCAATTAAGTATGTTGCTTATTGACAGGATTGGCAGGGCTTGTATCGAGAAGGGAATCCGGTCAATAAATTATTTTTTACCAGAGTCAACCGGGTACCACTCCCATTAAAACAATTGGGAACAGTATCTTTGGCGTTCGCCTGAACCAGTATAAGCGGTCAGCAAACGTACCAGACAAATGCTCAACCTTCCCCAACTCGACCTTGCCCCGATTACCCGCCATCTACGGGCTATGTTTGGCTCCCGTTTATTAATTGCCGCTGTTCATCATCTTAATGTTTTTGAGCAGTTAAGCGCTGAGCCACTTACGCTAACTGAATTAAGCAGTCGATTGGGGCTGAGTGAACGTCCGGCTATGGTTCTTTTCCCGGCTCTCTGTGCCATGGAACTACTGGCGTATGATACCGAAGGCCGTTTGTTCATAACCGACTTAGGCCGTTATCTGACAACGGGCCAAAACCCTACCCTAAGGGGGTATACTGGTCTGGAGAAAGACGATGCAGGAGCTGTTGAAATGGCCCTTCGACTCAGAAACGATGGACCGCTGGATTCTCCCGAAGGCATTTCGTTTGTAAAAGAAGGTGATGAACCCTCGCCGATGGACGACCCCGAACTATCCCGAAAGTTTACCCTGGGCCTGGCCGGACGCGCCAAACACCTATCGCCACTGGTGGCCGCCAATCTATCGAAGCGCGAAGGACACCTGTTGGATGTGGCTGGTGGAACGGGTTATTACACCTACGAGTGGTTGATGAACAATCCTACTTCAACAGCTACCCTACTGGATCGTCCGGCGGTATTGAGCGTGGCTGCCGAACTGCTGGATGAATTCAGCCACAGCGGTCGTCCGGGTGCCGAGGGTCTGAAAGCGCGTGTACGCTTCCTGCCGGGCGATATGCTGATCGACGAGCTTCCTCAAACAGACATTTTGTTAGCAGCCAGCCTCTTCCACGACTGGCCTACGCCCACCTGTCAGCAATTGGCTAACCGCTTTGCATCGGCCCTTCGACCAGATGGCGAAGATGCCGGAGATCGACTCGAAGAGCTTGATCCCGATCACGGGAGGGCGATGAGCGATCGAAGGCCTGCGCGATGTCTGGTTGTCACGCTTTTACGGTGATTTTTAAGCCTCGGGACGTTCGTTGGC
>CAXTJJ010000045.1:0-18847 GCA_964244155.1 uncultured Spirosoma sp. | reverse complement strand
CGGCCCCTTCCCTAATGCTATATACGTCCAGTCATGCCCTTCCGCATTGATGGTTGATGTTGGTTGCTTTCGAAAGGCTACCAAACCGTTAATTGGAGTTTTGTCCGTTCCTGCGAATAAATCAACCGCGTCTTTTTTGGGTACAGGATATAGGTAAACGGCAAGCACAAGTAGCACAGGGACCAACCATAGTAATCGTTTTTTCATGTGTAGTTAGGGGATACATACAAGGTACGTTTGTAAAAATAGACACTTTACCTAAATCCGCTCACCGTGTAAAACATATTTACCTCGTCAATCGATAAATGAATAGGGCTGTACGTTGAATCAGCAAGGGATATTCTTTAAGGTTCATGGTTTCCTCGATACTGTGAGCGCCCTTTCCCGACGCCCCTAACCCATCCAGACAGGGCAGATACTGCGCAACAAATGACACATCGCCCGCGCCACGTGCGCCAGGATCATAGGCGCTGACCGGCCCAAGGCCCATATCCTTACTAAGTTTATCCACTTGCTTCCGAAGTTCGTCGTTGGCGGCAGAGGGCTCCATACCGGGGATCCCATCAGAGAACGAAATAGTCGCCTTCGTAAGCGGCAGACTTTTATCAACGATTTCGCGCATTCGGGCGCGAGCACTTTCCTTTTGTTGCTCCGTCAAAAAGCGGAGATCACCCTTAACCAGGGCTGTTCCGGCCACAATGTTCGTCTTGCCAATGGTTTCAGCTTTAGCCGTTTTGTCATCGTAATGCACCTCGGAACCGCCCACGATCAGGCCAGGATTAAACGTCAGATACTGTTCCTGTCCCAGCGTACGCCGAAACTCGTTCAGAATACGGACAGCTTCGTAAATAGCACCATACCCCAAATCGCTAAAAATTCGGGAGGAGTGGCCTGTGCGAGCTTTTACATTAAGTGTCCAGCTACTCGATCCCCGCCGACCCGTTGTGACACTACGCAGTCCCTGCGCCGTTTCAAACGCCAGAGCCACATCGCATTTTTTAGCCCGTTCGACAAAATCAATTCGACTGGCGGCCCCCCCTCCACTTTCTTCATCGCCCGTAAAATAAACGGTTATGGACGTATCATCCAGCAATTTCTGCTCGTGTAAGGCTTTGAGAGCTGCAATTACCATCACGTCGCCCCCTTTCATGTCATTGACGCCCTGTCCCGAAGCGGTCGAATCATTGACACGGGTGAACGGCTCCATCGGCAGACTCTTTTCAAAAACGGTATCCAGGTGCCCGATGAGAAACAGTTTTTTACCTTTCTTCCCCTGACGCGTTGCGACCAGGTGACCGGCCCGGTTTAGCGAATCAGGCAAGGTAATCCACTCGGTTTTGAAACCCAGTTTATCAAACTCCTTGGCCATCAGTTTCCCCACCGTCCGAACGCCTTCTTTATTTAATGAGCCGCTGTTGATATTAACTACTTTCTCAAGAAAGGCTTCGGTTTCCGGCAATTGCTTTTGTACCGTGGCTAATACACTCTTTTCGGGCTTCGAAAGGGATTGGGCCAAAACGCCGGAGCTAATAAGTAAAAACAGGAAGATGTATCTCATGACAATAGTTAATTGGGCGAATGGGCTAAAATACGGAAAGTTATAAGCCCGCAACATCCGAATTCAATTAAGTGCAACTTTTACTTCGTTCCAGCCTACTCCAATTACGGCGAGGAAGTTCTCCACATAAGCCTATGCCCTTCACTCGCTTTGTTTACTAAATCCGGGTCGTTACTTCGCTCGATATTCTCCCTATCTTAGACCCGGAAACACGCATCGCTGCAACACATTCATTCTAATTGCCTCATCAACATCCATGAAACAAGCATCGCTACTTTTGCTTATTTTCTACGTCTCGATAACCAGTTCGTTTGCACAAAAGCCCGCTGCCACCGAAAAAGCCAAAGAAGACAAACCAGCTACGTTTTCCCGCAGTCTGAACATTGATTCGCAGGTGGTAACCAACGGGCAGGTGACCATTAAAGGCCAACGCGTGCCGTATAAAGCAACCGCTGGTACTCTTCCAGTCTGGGATGAAGAAGGAAAGCCCGTGGCCGGAGTATTTTTCACCTATTTTGAACGGGCTGATGTAGCCGACCGGGCGGCCCGCCCATTAGTGATTTCTTTTAACGGTGGACCGGGAACAGCATCTGTCTGGATGATGATTGGTTACACTGGCCCCCGTATTCTAAAAGTTGACGATGAAGGCTATCCTATCCAGCCCTATGGTATCAAAGACAACCCAAATTCCATTCTCGACGTGGCCGATATTGTGTATGTCGATCCGGTCAATACGGGGTTTTCGCGGCCTGTCAACAAAGACGTGCCCGCAGCTAAGTTGTTCTTTGGCGTCAATGCCGACATTAAGTACTTAGCCGACTGGATCAATACGTTTGTGAGCCGCTATAATCGATGGTCGTCGCCTAAATACCTGATTGGCGAAAGCTATGGCACTACGCGCGTGTCGGGTCTGGCGCTGGAGTTGCAAAATGCGCACTGGATGTATCTGAATGGGGTGATTTTAGTATCGCCTACCGATCTGGGCATTGAGCGTGACGGACCGGCGAAAGGCGTTCTCAAACTCCCCTATTTTGCGGCTACGGCCTGGTATCATAAAGCGTTACCTGCCGATCTACAGAAGAAAGATCTAACCGACGTTCTGCCCGAAGTCGAAGCCTTCACAATTCAGGAGTACCTGCCCGCATTGGCCCTGGGCGGGTCGCTGGGTGACCAGAAACGGAAAGAAATAGCGGCTAAAGTGGCCCGTTATTCTGGCCTGTCAGAAACGGCGGTGCTGCAACAGAATCTGGATGTACCGACCAATTTTTTCTGGAAAGAACTTTACGCAGCAAAAGCCAGACAGTTGGTCGCCTGGATTCACGCTATCTGGGTATGGACAGTAAAGATGCCGGTGTGGGTCCTGATTACAATGCCGAGCTGACCTCGTGGCTTCATTCGTTCACGCCCGCTATCAATTTATATATGCGCGAAGAACTCAACTACAAAACCGATCTGAAATATTTCATGTTTGGTCCTACTTTTCCCTGGGACAATACGAACAACCACACGGGCGAGAATCTGCGGCAAGCGATGGCTCAGAACCCGTATCTGCACTTGCTGGTACAATCGGGCTATTATGACGGTGCCTGCGATTATTTTAACGCCAAATACAATATGTGGCAAATGGATGCCAGTGGCAAGCTGAAAGACCGGATGGAATGGGAAGGATATCGGAGCGGCCACATGATGTACTTACGCAAAGAAGACCTCGCCACCAGCAACGAACACCTTCGCAGGTTTATCCAGAAAAGTACGCCCAAAAACAGCGAACCGGCCAAGTATTCGGGAAGCCGGTAGAGCCTGTCAGTTCAAGTAATTTTTCGACAGGATTTACAGGATAAACTGGATTTGTTGAGATTGTGAGTCCAGCTCATCCTGTAAATCCTGTCGAAAAAACAGGTTAATCCTTACCACGATGACTTCAGAAACACCAGACATTTTTGTTCAATTCAGACACGAACTTCATCAGTTTCCAGAAGTCTCATGTCTGGAGGTTGAAACTCAGAAACGAATAAAGGCCTTTGTCAGTCAGTTCAATCCGGTCCAGAGCACTGAGGTAGGCAAAACCGGGCTATTGTTTCAATACGGACGGGATACCGAAGGGCCTGTCACCCTGATTCGGGCCGATATAGACGCGTTGCCCATTCGGGAGGTCAATACATTCGCGCACCGTTCCTGTAATGAAGGCGTTTCCCATAAATGCGGCCATGATGGTCACACGGCCATTTTAGCCAGAGTAGCTTCTTGGTTGGCAGAGAAGCCCGTTTCGTCGGGTCGTGTTTACCTATTGTTCCAACCTGCCGAAGAAAACGGCAAAGGGGCCGAAGCGGTACTCAATGATCCCGTTCTGGCCAGTATTCACCCCGACCGTGTGTTCGCGTTGCATAATTTGCCGGGCTACAGGGAAGGCACCATCGTGTGCAAACCGGGCTCGTTCACGTCCTCTGTTCTAAGCCTGATCGTTTCTTTTACGGGTAAGGTCTCCCATTCGGCAGAACCCGAAAAGGGGCTTAACCCAGCCTATAGTATGGCCGATTTCATCCTGCAAACCCGACTGATACAGCACCCTGATGCTCAATCTGATGAGTTCGCGTTAATAACGCCGGTGTACACAACTATGGGCGAGAAATCCTATGGCATATCAGCAGGGTATGGAGAGGTTCATCTGACGCTCAGAACCCGAAATGCAGAGCGAATGGAAAGGCTGACGAGACAATTACTGTCGTTACTGGCCAATATTTCCACCCATAGCGGTATCGAGATTAAAACCGCTTACACAGAAGCCTTCTATGCCAGCGAAAACGACAGGGAAGCATTTGCTCAAATCAAGCAACGTGCTCAGAAATTAGGGTACTCTTTTATCGAAAAACAGGAGCCGTTCAAATGGGGTGAGGATTTCGGGCTCTTCACGCAAAAATACAAAGGAGCCATGTTTGGTATTGGGAATGGAGAGAACTCCCCCGCCTTACACAATGACGACTACGATTTCAACGACAACCTCATCGAACCAGCGGCCCGGCTGTTTTTAGAACTGATTGAGGTTGGTCATGAACAACTCGGTTCGGAAGCTAATCGACCGGAAATTAATAATCAATCACGTTGACCAACGCAATTAGCGGTTATTTTGCAGTTTCAATTAACCTCATTCCAGCCTACGTTGAAAACACTACTTACGCTTCTGCTGCTGATCCCGATTCTTGCCGCTGCCCAATCATCGCCATCAGCAAATCCATATCCATTCACTGCCGCACAGGATTCAGCCTATGTACAGACGAACTACCAGAAATTTGAATTTATGGTGCCTATGCGCGATGGCACCAAATTATTCACCCAAGTCTATGCCCCGAAAGACCAGACCGTCAAGCATCCGATCATGATGCAACGCACGCCCTATAGCTGTCAGCCTTATGGCACAGACCGCTTTCGTCGGCGCGTTGGCCCCAACGCCTTTATGCTTCGCGACAATTACATCGTTGTTTATCAGGATGTTCGCGGTCGATGGGCGTCGGAAGGGACATTCGTGGAAATGACTCCGCATGTGGATGTGAAAAAAGGAACCGCTGACCATGATGAAGCATCGGATACCTATGACACCATCGACTGGCTCCTGAAAAACATTCCGGCCAACAACGGCAACGTGGGTCAATGGGGCATTAGTTACCCCGGTTTCTTTACGTCGGCGGGGTCGGTATCGGGTCACCCGGCGTTGAAAGCGTCTTCGCCACAAGCCCCGATGGCCGACCTCTGGCGAGATGACGCTTTCCATAATGGGGCGTTCATGATTGCGGCCAACTTTGGTTTTTACACCTTCTTTCAGGAGTTTAAACAACCTGCCAAGCAAAATCCACCAACCTTATTCGACATCAACGACCCTGATGGCTATCATTATTACCTGAATATGGGCCCAACGGCCAACTCGGAGAGCCAGTTTTATAAAGGGCGAAATAAATATTACCACGAAAATTTCGAGCATCCTGACTACGATGAACATTGGAAGAAACGAAACATCCTGCCGCACCTGAAAGGCATCCAACAGGCCGTTATGGTTGTAGGTGGCTGGTATGATGAGCAGGATTTGTACGGCACCTTCAATACCTATAAGGCCATCGAAAAACAGAATCCCGGCATTCAGAACATCTTTGTGGTTGGCCCCTGGGTACACGGCGGATGGGCAGGTCCATCGGGCCAGACACTGGCCGATCAGGATTTTGGATCCAAAACCTCGCCCTATTATCAGGAGAATATTGAAGCCAAGTTTTTCAGACATTATCTCTTCAACGAAGCCACCGCACTGGGCCTGCCCGAAGCAACCCTTTTCGAAACCGGCACCAACCGCTGGCGCTCTTTCGACACCTATCCGCCTGCCGGAACAGTGCAAAAACAATTATACTTCGGCGGAAATGGCAAACTCAGTTTCACCCCCGTAACAACGGGAACCGCCTTTTCTGAATTCCCTTCCGACCCGGCTCACCCCGTGCCGTTTTCCAGTAAGATCAACGATGGTTTTTCGTCTGATTACATGGTGGAAGACCAGCGATTTGCTTCGTCTCGACCCGATGTACTGACCTTCCAGACTGACGCCCTTACCGAAGATTTAACCTTGGCCGGGCCAATTGTCGCCCAGCTTACTGTTTCCACAACCGGCACCGACGCCGACTGGGTGGTGAAAGTTATTGATGTATACCCACCCGATGCGCCACAGAACCCTACAAAACCGGACGTAGTATATGGCGACTATCAGCAATTGATCCGCAGTGAGATCATTCGGGGGCGGTATCGTAACAATAGTAGCAAGCCCGCACCGTTTACACCCAACCAGCCAACGCCGGTCGCAGTTGAGTTGCAGGATATTCTGCACACGTTCAAAAAAGGTCATCGGCTTATGGTGCAGGTGCAAAGCTCCTGCTTTCCCTGGAGCGACCGCAACCCGCAGACGTTTGTACCCATTTTTAGTGCCAACGAATCTGATTACCAAAAAGCTACACACCGTGTCTATCATGGTAAGCCGGGTACGAGTTTTCTAAAGGTTGGCGTATTGGCTCAATAAAAACATATGCGTTGCCCCCAGCCGACGATTCGGTTGGGGTAGTGAATACCCGCGTCAGAACCCTTACCCAATGCGTACACTATTCATTCTTTTCCTATTTGTAGGCTTTTCGGTACAGGCTCAACCTGTACAAAGACCAGAACTGGCAGTCACAAAACTTAATGATCACGTGTATGTCCAGACAACCTATGGCATCTATGGCACAACCCCTTTTCCAGCCAATGGCCTTATCATCAACACAAAAAACGGCGTTGTGCTGGTTGATACGGGTTGGGATACAGATACCAGCACCGACAATACACGGCAATTACTTCAGTGGGTTGGCAGGAACCTGCATCAACCGGTTCGGCTATGTATCGTCACACACGCCCACGAAGACAAAGTAGGCGGTATCAGTGAGCTTCACAAAGCAGGTATTCGAGTTGTTAGTACACCCTTGACTGCCCAAAAATCGGTTAAACTGGGCTTTGAATCCCCCGATGGTATTTTGCCTAATGACACCACATTCATTGTTGGTCAGGAGCCGATCCGCTGTTTCTTCCCCGGTCCGGGACATACCAGCGATAACATCGTTGTGTGGTTACCAAACCAGCAGATTTTATATGGTGGATGTCTGGTAAAAAGTGTAGCCGCCTTTGGGATGGGCAACCTTGCCGATGCCAACTTAAACGAATGGGCAAACTCTATCAGAAACCTGATGAAGCACTTTGGCAACGCCCGAATTGTGGTACCCGGCCATCAGGATTGGAGCGATACGAAGTCGCTGGAGCACACCTTAACGTTGTTGGAAAAGCACAGAGCAGGCCAGAAGTAATTGGTCTGTTTTTAACCGGTTTGACTCATTCACTGGGTAAACCGATTTAAAAAAATAGAAAATCTTGACTCATACCTGTTCTTAAAAATCATTAAAATCTGCGTTCCATATGCCGAAACGTGTCTTAATGGATCATGACGGAGCGATTGACGATCTATTATCGCAACTACTCGTACTGACGATGCACGATATTGACCTGATTGGCATCACGGTCACCCCCGCCGATTGTTACATAGAACCTGCCCTCGAATCGACTTACAAGTTACTCCAGGTTATGGGAAAGGAACAGATAGCCCTGGGTAGAGGTGATTATTATGGTATCAACGCCTTCCCGAATGAGTGGCGGGCACGGCCAGAAATCATCAACGCTTTGCCAATGCTGATAAACTTACCGAAATCACCCGACCCATACGCATATCTGAGTGCGCCGGAATTGATTATCGACACGTTATCCGGGACTGCCGAACAGGTGACGGTGCTTATGACCGGTCCTTGTTCTAATCTGGTACTGGCGTTGGAAAAAGCACCTGGACTAAAAGACAAAATAGCCCAGATTATCTGGATGGCAGGTGCTTTCAACGTCCACGGAAACGTCCAGACGTTTCAACACGATGGTACTGCCGAATGGAATGTGTTCTGGGACCCGATCAGCTCACAAAAGCTGGTTTCTTATGAACTTCCGTTAACACTTATTCCACTGGATGTAACGAATCATGTACCCGTCACAAAGCAATTTTTGTCCACTCTGGCGACGCAAATCGACCATAAATTATCAAATCTGACGGGTCAACTATGGGCACTCACCCTCGACACAATTCCAAGCTATCATTACACCTATTTCATGTGGGACATTCTGGCGACCAGCTATCTGGCCATACCGGAACAATTCACAACTAAAGTCGTGAAAGCCAACGTCAGTACCCGACCACCCAACGCCGGACAGACGTATTTGGATAATACCGGTTATGCACTCACCATAGCGACTGATGTTAACACTACTTTCTTCTACGAGTATATACTGACCCAGTTTAAGCAGTGATTTTGGTGTACGGTATTCAGTATTCGGTTTATGGTTTATGGTGAGCTGGCGCATTAGTAGTCGTATGCGCCAGCCTACCATAAACCGAATACCATAAATCGAATACCGAATACCGTACACCAAAATCACTGCTTCGGCTTCATCAGCTTCCGTTTGAAGTAGTCTGCTGTGGCGGCACTCATTTTCAGTGCGTTCGTATGCTTCATCCAATGGTGCGTGTCATCAACAATAACGAGGGTTTCCATAGGAACACCCTTCTTGTCGAGACGCTGGACTAAATCGGTGCTTTGGTTGAACCGAACATTGCGGTCGTCATCGCCGTGAATAATCAGTACGGGCGATGTCCAGCTGCTCACCGACGATACCGGCGAAGATTCCCACACCACTTTAGCCGCCTTTTCGGCATCGGGAATCTTTTCGTAACGATCACTCGGGCTACTATTCCGCTGCTGACTCCAGTCGTGAACCCCGTGGATATCGACGCCTGCGGCAAATAATTTGGAGTCGCGGGCAAGAGCTAACGCGGTTAGGTAACCGCCATATGAGCCCCCGTAAATGCCAATTTTAGTGGCATCGACCTGTGGTTGTTCGGTAAGCCAGACAGCTGCAGCCCGAACGTCCTGATATTCTGACGCACCGGACGCTCCCCCATTTGCTGGTTGGTGGAAGTCAAAACCATAGCCTATCCCCAACCGGTAATTTACTGACAACACGACAAACCCCTGGCTGGCCAGATATTGATTGAGGGCATATGAGTTGGCGTAATAATCCGAATAATTCCAGCCCAGCAACATTTGCCGGGGCGGTCCACCATGCACATAAATGAGGGCCGGGCTGCGTTCAGCAGGCTTCTTAGTCAAGCCGCCCGCCGGTTCAAAAAGCTGACCATGTACGGTCGTACCATCCGGCGACTTAAACGTAACCTGTTTAGGAATCACCAACTGGTTTGTCGGGAAGTTGGCGGGCACCAGATTTTGAGCGAGAACTTTAGGCGTACCTTTCGCAAACGCCATAACAGTTGGTAACGGAGGCCGTTGAGCCGTGGCACTGATCATGGCAACCGTCGAGCCATCGCCCGTTACGACCGGCGTCCATTCAAGACCACTGCCCGGCGTTAAAATTTCCATCGCGGCTTTATCTACAGGCACACGCACGACGTGCCGACGGTCGATATCCAGTTTATCGGGTCCGGTGTTGCCACTGAATAACAGCCACTTTCTGTCATGACTTAACGTGATGTGTTCGGCCATGAACGGAGCGGGCGTTAGCAATAAAGGCGTTCCTCCGGACGAAGCAATGGAATACAAATGCGGCCAGCCATCCTGATAGGATAAAAAGACGATGCGCTCGTTGGCGGCCCAATGCAAGTTAAAGCCGCCATGTGTGGTTGGCTGCGAACCGGCCAGGGTTTTAGGAGCCTGCCAGATGGGGGACGCACTTCCCGAAGCTACATCGGCCGTCCAGATAGCCCAGGGACGGTGTTTACGGGTTAATATTGAATCGGGAGCACCACCAGAGCCGGGTGTCCGCACAAATACCAGTCGCTTGCCATCCGGCGACCATCGTGGTGAATCGTCCTGTGAGAATGAAGGCGCAATCCAGGTAATGGGGGTAGTTTCGTTCGTAAATACGCCCACAAAGGCGTGATCTTTTCGATCACAGACAAAGGCCAGTTTTGCCCCATCCGGCGACCATTGGATAGAGCTATTCGTGCCGCGTGCGTTGAACAAAGCTTTAGCCGCCGAGGACCCATCTACCGGTGAGATCCATACCTGGCCACTTTTTATAAAAGCAATACGCGCCGGCGTGCCCCCATCACTCCTGGGCGATATGACCGGCGCATCTCCTTCGGCAATAGCTTTCGGTTCGCCCCCTGCAAACGGCACACTCCAGATTTGTACTTTAGGAGCCACTGGTGAAGAGGTTGTGTTGACCGGCACTTCATCATCCCAGTTCGAGCCATGATCGCCCCCGCGAACGTAAACGACCCATTTCCCGTCATCGGAAATAGACAGGCTGGTTAGCTCCTGCCCATCATCTTCCGTATAATTGGTTAGCTTTCGGGGTACAAAATCCGGTCCTTCGGCCACATACACATTCCGTTTACCCTGTTCACTGAAGGCCCACGCAATCCGCGATCCCCGCGCTGAGCTGGTTAATTCTGTTGGGAATGGGTAACTTTTAACGGATTCCAGAGTAAAGGTTTGTGCCTGAGCCAATTGGCAAAAAGTCAACAACAGGCATACCAACGACAACTTTTTCATGGGCTTTAAGCGAATAAAATAAAAGGCTTGGTTGAGGAGTCTGCGAAACAGCCCCAAATAAGCCTTTTATTTCCTATTCTGATTCACTGACAGAATAAAATTCTACTAATAAACCCTATTGTGCTACAAGTTAGATTGGTTCTTCACTTTTTATTCTAAAAACGGCACCCTCTACGGTTTCGTCAATACGAATCTGGCAAGCCAGTCGGCTCTCCGAATCAACATCGGGTAATGTGTCCAGCATATCCAGTTCAGCGTCCTGCGCGTCGGGCAAGGCGTGTAATCCAGCCAACACTTGTACATGACAGGTAGCGCAAAGAGCCATTCCTCCGCAAGTAGCCAGAATGTTATAATCAGATGCCTTCAAGACTTCCATTAGGCTCAAATTAATGCCCTCCGGTATTTCGATTGGCTGGCGTTCGCCAGTACGGTCTTCAACTGTAAATGAAATCATGAGTGGGTGAGTTGATAAGTCAGTAAGTTGGTAAGTGGCTTCGCCTAAGTCGGTAAGTGGTTGGTGCCTGCAAGTACATCGAGCGTCAGCCACTTACTGACTTACCAACTTAGGCGAAGCTACTTACCAACTTACTGACTTACCGACTTACCTACTACTTTAAAAAGTAGGAATGCCGTTGACTGTGGTATATTTAAAGCTCAATTTCTGGTCGGGGTGAACATAGTGAAAGGCACTCTGGCACATCAATGCAGCCTCGTGGAAGCCGCATAAAATCAGCTTCAGTTTCCCCGGATAGGTGTTTATGTCGCCAATGGCGTAGATACGCTCAACGTTCGTCGAGTAATCGGTCGTGTTGACATGAATCGCTGATTTGTCGATGGTTAGACCCCAGGCAGCAATGGGTCCGAGTTTTGGTGTCAGGCCAAAAAGCGGAATCAGATTGTCGGCAAGGAGCGTCGTTTCTGATTTATCTTTCGCTGTGATGGTCACCTCCTGCAAATGGCCATTCCCGTTGATACTGGTAATATTGGATTGCAGAATGAGGTTTATTCGGCCCTGTTTGGCTAATTCAGCTACTTTTTCGGCCGAGTCGGGAGCACCCCGGAAACTATCGCTCCGGTGCACTAACGTTACTTCTTTGCCAATGTTCGCCAGAAAGATCGTCCAATCCAGCGCGGAGTCTCCTCCACCGGCTAAAACGATCCGACGGTCCCGCAGTTGCTCAGGATTCTTTACCATATAGGCGACGCCTTTCCCTTCAAACCGCTCCAGATTTACTATTTCGGGTTTTCGGGGCTCAAAACAACCCAGCCCACCCGCAATGACCACCACCTGGCAATGAATGGCTGTGCCATCACTCGTTGTAACGATATAAGAACCATCCGCCTGCCGATCAAGCCCTTCAACGCGTTCGCCCAAGGTGAAACCCGGCTGAAAAGGGGCAATCTGCTCCATCAGGTTGTCGACCAGCGTCTGTGCATTGATGGCTGGATAACCGGGAATATCATAAATCGGTTTTTGCGGATAAATTTCCGAAAGCTGGCCCCCCACTTGTGGAAGTGCGTCAATCAGATGACAGCGCATTTTCAGTAAACCAGCTTCAAACACGGCGAACAGCCCCACGGGCCCTGCGCCAATAATACAAAGATCAGTTGTTATCATTTGATTGGAGGCAAACGTACTACGGCATCGAACCACAGCCTGGTAAACCTATCACGGTACGCCATAAAGGTAAGGTAGCCTGTACGGCTGATAACATCATAATATGGAATGACGTATAAAGAAAGGGAATGCGTAAATGGATTAACCAGTTACTTAAAAGTTAAATTGGAAACAGTATTTAATACACTATGTTAAATCAATCATATTTTAAACAACTATTTAGTAAAAATGACAAATAAATAGCTGCACATCAGGCAACTTAGGCTATATTTACTTAAGTATTTTTGCTCACATGAAACTCTATTAGCTACTGATATTTCATATTTTAACAATCTATTAAACTATACGGCCACAATGAATAATAAATCCTTTATATATACTTCTAAAACTCAACAGTCGCCCACGCAGGCACAAGTTGTAGCCAATTGGGTTGAAGCAGCTTTCAAGTTGCATGAGAACTACAAAAGCCTGATTACTTGCCTTAATGAAAATAAGGCTGAAAAAGAATGGGACAGCAAGAAGCCTCAATTCATCGGCCAGTGTCCAACCGAGCAATTAGTGCGTTTACTGCTGACTATGCAAACAGAGCTGGAGAAGCTACTTCTGGATATGGATTCAGTCGATTCGTCGAGCCTGCCTGACTACAAAAAAAATTATAAAAAGCTGGCTTCCCATACGATGATCTTAAATCGCCTAAATCAACAAGCGCAAACAAGGCTTCTGTTAACTACATTTACGAGTGCCTAATACCGCTCGTAGCTAATGCAGGGCTCGGCACCACAACAACGCCCAACCTTACATTGAGCATGAATTCGTCACCCAAAGTAGCCTTGTTCAGCCTTCTGGCTCTTGCCAGCACTGGCAGCAAAATCATAAGCCCAACATCCATTACCCCACCTGACCAGACGGTTACGGTCAACCTACGGGAGGAATTTCAAACCATTCACAGTTTCGGCGCGTCAGATTGCTGGTCGGCCAAGTTTATTGGCACCTGGCAAAATGAAAGCAAGAAGAATCAGATAGCTGATTTGCTGTTCAGTTTAGATACGCTGTCCAATGGACAACCGAAGGGCATTGGCCTCTCGCTGTGGCGTATGAACATCGGTGCCGGTAGCTTCGAGCAAAAAGACAGCAGTTTAATTACGGATGAATGGCGTCGGGAATCGTGTTTTTTGTCCTCCGATGGCCAGTATGACTGGAGCAAACAGGCCGGTAGTCAGTGGTTTTTGCAGGCGGCACGCCAACGGGGCGTTCGCTATACCCTGGGTTTCACAAACTCCCCGCCTGTGCAAATGACCCGCAATGGCAGGGCGTTTTCAGCGGGGGGTAAGGCGATCAATCTTAAGCCAGCCGCAGTGGCTCCCTTTGCCGATTTTCTGGTTACTGTTGCCAACCACTTCAAATTCGACTATTTGAGTCTAGTCAATGAACCCCAGTGGGATTGGACAGCCGGAAAAAATGGGAAGGCCAACCAGGAGGGTTCACCCGCCGAAAACGCCGACATAGCTTCCTTAACAAAAACGTTATCGACTAAACTGGCAGCCAGTCATGCCAAAACGACGGTCGTAACGGGCGAAGCAGGCCAACTCAACTACCTCTATGAAAGAGCTGAAAGCGGCCGGGGAAGCCAGCTAAACTACTTTTTCGGTTCAGATAAAGCCACGTCTCTCGCTAAACTTCCCAATGTTGAACCCATTTGGGCTTACCACAGCTATTTTACCACTTGTAGTGATTCTGCCCTGGTGGCTATTCGTCAGAAAGCGGCTCAGCAAGCGAAAGCCGTTGGCAATCCAATACTATGGCAGAGTGAATTTGGCGTATTGGGTGATATCTGCGGTCTATATAATGGCAGCCCCCGCCATACCGATATGGCCTATGGCTTGTATGTGGCCAAAGTCATTCATAACGATCTGACTGTAGCCAATGTGACTTCCTGGCAATGGTGGCTGGCGATCAATCCCTACAATTATAGCGATGGCCTGGTGTATATAAACGGGCCGGATGGCGGCTACAGGCAACACAACAATGCCCGCCTGGACGGTCAGATCCTTGACTCTAAACAACTATGGGCGTTTGGAAATTACGCCCGGTTTATTCGTCCCGGTATGAAGCGGGTCGGTGTTCATATAGGTTCGTCAGATAACCCGGTCGTCGAAGCAAGCCACTGTATGGTGTCGGCCTATAAAGATGCGGGTCGTAAACAGATTGTGCTGGTTTGTGTCAATATGACATCCGACGCAAAAGCCTTACCCCTTGATAGACTGAAAATTAAAAATGGCCATTTTACCAGCTATACCACGACTGAGACAAAAACGCTTGCCAAATCTATAGTTGCCGCCAACACAATTCAGCTGGAACCGAAGTCAGTTGTTACGCTGGTTGGTACATATCAGTAACAGTATCGTTGTCGCCTGGCTTTGCCGAGTGACGACTGTTATTTTGACGGCCTCTGGCCGGTTTTGTTTTCCAGACTTAGAGTAATACCATCAAACCGGCCAGAGGCCGTTAAAACAATAGCTGTCACTCGGCAAAGCCAGGCGATAACGGAAACCTGGCCCTATAATTGCCCATTACGATCATTAGCCTGCGAAACTCCTGCAATTGTTATTCAAAATAGTGAATAGATTCAACTATTTTTGATGTGTCGAATCGTGAAAGGCCTGATCTGGGCCTTCTCTTCATTAACCCATTTCAACCCAATACATGATTTTAACCCACTAAACACGTTGAATGCTCCTCCATCGTTGAAGAGTATGCTACGTGTTTATTGCCTTTAGTTCTGACTATCATCTGTTTCTACTTACCTATGCAACGCAACGTTTGTTGTTCTCTTTTTTGCCTGCTGCTTTATACCTTAGGTGTATCGGCACAACCAAATGTAATCCCCTCCGTCCCGATCAATCTTCAAAGCTTAACCGATTTCAGACCAACCGGCAGCAATTGGAAAATTGTGGGCGATGCCTTTTATGATTTCAACAAAGACGGCAAAGCCAGCACAAAGTCAGGTACGGGCATTCTGGTTAATGACCTGTCCGGTAAAAGCAAAGACCACCTGTTCACAAAAATGGAACACGGCGACCTGGAGCTTGACCTCGACTTTATGATGGAACGTGGTTCTAATTCGGGTATCTACCTCGAAGGCCGTTATGAAGTTCAACTCTTTGATAGTTGGGGCGTAAAAGTGCCCAAACCGAGCGATTGCGGAGCCATTTACGAACGCTGGGACGAAAGTCGGCCGGAAGGCCGAAAAGGGTATGAAGGCCACCCACCCGCTCAAAACGTTAGCAAAGCCCCTGGCTTGTGGCAGCATTTGAGCCTCGTCTTTCGGGCACCTCGTTTCAGCCAGAAGGGTGAAAAAACGGCCAACGCCCGCTTTTTAAAGGTGGTTTTAAATGGTGTTACGGTTCAGGAAAATATTGAAGTTACCGGCCCAACACGGTCAGCAGCTTTTCAGGACGAAAAGCCTGCAGGTCCACTCATGATCCAGGGCGATCATGGCGCGGTTGCCATCCGCAACATTCGCTACAAGTCGTATGGCATTGAGCCGGTAACGCTTACCAACATGAAGTTAAGTTCGTATGAAGGCAAGTTTGCGTCGGTGAACGACTTTAGTACCCTGAAACCCAGCCGCGAAATGGACATCGATGTGCTGGCTCATCTGGCTCCCGGCAGCCGCGACAAATTTGGTGGAAAGATCACCGGCACTCTGCACATTCCCCGCACAGGCGAATACTATTTGTCACTGACTCTTCCTGGATTCCGGCCGAGGTCAATAAGACCGTTCGCAATGGAGCCGGTGAGTTGACAATTGCGGGCAAAAAAATCGTTTCGATTGAACCGGAAGATGGTGGACAGGCCTCCACCAAAGTGACGCTGGAAGCCGGTGACCATCCGCTTGAGTTGGCCTACTATAAAAACTTCGGTTTGTGGTATGCCCGCAGCAACGACATTACGCTGGCGGTCGAAGGTCCCGGCGTTCAGTATACAACCCTCAATCCGGTTATCCGGGCCGAAGACCCCGTCGGGGAAATTTCGTTGCTGGCGAAGAATGAACCCATTATGCAGCGTGGCTTTATGAATCACCACGGCATCAAGCATACGCACACCATGTCGGTTGGCGAACCGGGTCAGATCAATTACACCGTCGATCTGCGCAAAGGAGAGTTCCTGCAAATCTGGCGGGGCGATTTTCTGGAGACAACACCCATGTGGCACGGACGGGGCGAAACGCAGTTATCGGCTCCTCTTGGCAGCGTGATCGAACTGTCGGGTAAACCATCGCTAACGTATCTCGCCTATCAAAACGCGGCATGGCCCGACTCCAATGCAACCTACAACAACATGGGGTATGACGTCGATCCAAACGGTCGCCCGGTTTTCAAGTACATGCTGGGTTCGGCCCAGGTTCGGGAGTCGTTTGCAGGCGAAAACGACGGGCATAAACTCGCCCACTCGTTTACCGTAACCTCTACGGGCGGTACTCCATCGACTGGCCAGATCTGGTGCCGCGTTGCCGAGGGAAGCGACATTACCCAATTACCCAATGGCCTCTACGCCATTAACGACAAACAATATTTTATTGAGCTGCCGGGCAAAGAGAAGCCGGTTATCCGTACCACACCGCAGCATACCCAAGAGATGCTGCTGCCTGTGAAGCCAATCAATGCCGTTGGCACGGTAACCTATTCACTGATCTGGTAAAGGCTCAACTTTTTGACTGCATTCTCATGAAACTCAATTCTCATTCCCTTCAACGTTTAGCCAGAACGGCCCTGCTTGCCGCTGGCCTTGCCTGCGTCAGTCACCTGATCGCTCAGGCGCAAATTCAGTCCAAAACGGGTTTGCCTGTTAGCTCCAGCAGTAAACAACCGGCTCCCGGCCCTAAAGGATTGACCAAACTCGAAGTCGATCCCGAAAAGGAAGACGATTTTTATAAGCTCATCTCACTGTCGGTGCCGGAAGAAATTATTCTGGAAGTAGGTGGCCTGGTTACCCTGCCCGATGGCAACCTCGCCGTTTGTACGCGCCGGGGCGAAGTCTGGATCGTGTCGAATCCATACATCAGCGGATCGGCCCGGCCAACGTATAAGCGATTCGCCTATGGGTTGCACGAGCCCCTGGGTCTGGCTTACAAAGACGGCGATATCTATGTGACTCAACGTAGCGAAGTCACGCGCTTGCATGACGCCGACGGCGATGGCCGCGCTGACTCCTACGATAAAGTTTACTCCTGGCCGTTGTCGGGTAACTACCACGAGTACTCCTATGGCCCAACGTTCCTGCCAAACGGCAATATGCTCGTTACGCTGAATGTGGGCTGGAGCAATAGTTTAGGGCATGGTGTTAGTTTAGTCCCCTGGCGCGGCTGGACGCTGGAAATTACACCCGACGGCAAAATGATGCCGTTTGCAGCTGGTATGCGTTCGCCCGCTGGCTATGGTATGAATGCTGCCGGCGATTATTTCTACACCGAAAACCAGGGCGACTGGGTGGGTTCGGGCCGTATTTCGCAGGTAGAAAAAGGTGATTTCCTGGGCAATGCCGAGAGTCTTCGCTGGACAGATATGCCCGGTTCACCACTGAAAATCAAACCCCAGGACGTACCCAACACAGGACAGCCGCTGTACGATGTATCAAAAAAATTCACGGCCCTGAAAGCTCCCGCCGTTTGGCTTCCTCACGGTATTTTAGGCATCTCCACATCCGGCTTTCTGACAGACAATACAAAGGGAAAATTCGGCCCCTTCGAGAACCAGGTGTTCGTTGGCGATCAGGGTCAGAGTATTCTGTCGCGCGTGGACTTTGAAAAAGTAAAAGGAGTGTATCAGGGCGTTGTGTTTCCCTTCCGTGAGGGTTTCTCGTCCGGAGTGTTGCGTATGGTCTGGGGACACGATGCTTCCATGTTTGTAGGTATGACGAGCCGGGGCTGGTCATCAACAGGAAAAGAGTTATTTAGCTTGCAGCGCGTAGTCTGGACGGGCAGAATGCCTTTCGAGATGAAAACTATCCATGCCATGCCCGATGGTTTTGAAATTGAGTTTACCGAACCGGTCGATGCCGAGCTAGCGGCCGATCCGGCATCGTATAAGGTAACGGGCTTCAATTATAAGTATCATGCCACCTATGGCAGTCCGGTCATTAATCGGGCTGGCTGCCCAATTCGCGGCATCGTCGTGTCGAAAGATGGCTTGAAGGCACGGCTAGTGGTCGATAGTCTGCGGTTGGGCTATATTCATGAAATTACAACGGCTGGCGTTCGGTCTGCGAAAGGCCGGACTTTATTGCATAACGTGGGTTATTACACGCTGAACAACATTCCCGATGGTGAAAAGCTGCCCATTGCGAGCGCTGCCCCGGCTCATGACCATACAGCCATGATGACAGCGTCGACTTCGACGGCACCTCCGGTAAGTTCTAAATCAATTACCAAAAAAGGTACTGCGGCCAAACCAGCCCCGGCAGCAAAAGCAACGGGCAGTAGCCTGGCGAAACGGGTAACCGAGATGC
>CAXTJJ010000044.1:0-19077 GCA_964244155.1 uncultured Spirosoma sp. | reverse complement strand
TTCATAATGTAAAATAAACTTTACAAACAAATTCAAAAAAATTACCGGACTTTTGGATAGGCCCGGTGATTTTCTGCTTTTCAGCAATGATGCGCTGTTTATGTGCTGTCAGTTTCTTAAAACTGACAAGCTAGGTTTCTTAAAACCTGGTTCAACCGTGCTGATTAACGCGGTTTTGAGAAACCGCACATGTCAGTTTTAAGAAACTGACAGCACAGGGAAAATCGGTCTTACTTCACAACTTAAAAATACGCTCCATGAGAACCCATTTCTCTCCGGGCTTCGACGTAGGTATGGGCTTTTGATAACTCCACATCAGGTTTTCCCACTTCTGCACTATGGGACTGGCGGCATCGGCGGCTGATTTGGCCTCGAACGAGAACGTCTCATCCGTTTCCATGATCATAAACAGCCGGTTGCCGGTACGAAAAAGCTGCATATCCGTAATACCCGATTCGAGGATGCTGGCTTCAATTTCGGGCCAGATTCGTTTGTGATGCTGGTCATATTCGGCAATCAGCGCCGGGTCGTCTTTGAGGTCGAGAGCAAAACAGTAACGCATAAACCTAGGGAGCAATTTCGGGGGCGATGGTTGGCGAATGCAGATCGGCCGTTGTGATCTGATACCCGCGTGTGGCGTAATACAGGATATAGGCGAAGCAAACCAGTGGGACCAGCAACGCATAAACGGCACCTTTGGCAAATAACGCCCCGGCCACAAGCGGCAGTAACGCGCCACCAACAATGCTCATGATGACCAGCGATGACGCAATTTTCGACTCCACACCCAGCCCTTTTGTAGCCAGTGCAAAAATAGTCGGAAACTGGATCGACTGAAAGAAATAGGTGAAACTGAGGGCAACGACGGCCGTTAATCCACCCGTTGCCATTGCCAGCACCACCATGGCCACAGCACCAGCGGCATAGATCGCCAAGACGGTGTTTGGCTTGATACGGGTCATGAGCGAGGTACCTACAAAGCGACCGAGCATGAACAACACCAGCGCAAACGACGCGTGAAAACCAGCAATCTGCGTCGGCGACATATCCGTTGGCGAACCCGTTACGGAGTTGATGATATTCATATACACTTCGGCCAGCGCCCAGTGGCCTTCCCGTGAAAAATCGAGTTTAAGGTCAACGAAATAGCCCCAAAGGGTAGCCTGTGCACCAACATTCACAAACTGGGCAATGATCCCCAGCGTCAGGTGCCGGTGCCGGAACAGGCTCGTAATGGGAATTTTACCCGCCGACTGTTCCTCCTCTTCGCCTACTTCGGGCATTTTGGTGATGAAGAAGAGTACGGTCATCAGCGCGATAATGGTGCCGATCACCAGGTAAGGGCCCTGTACTGACAGCGCTTCCTGCACCCGAATGGCCTGCGCCTGAACGGGTGCCATCGCTTTTAGCATATCGGGGGTGTATTCGGTTTTCGAGAAGATAAACAGCGCACCAATGATCGGCCCCAAAATGATACTGATGCCATTGAAGGACTGCGAGAAATTAAGCCGCCATTCGGCTTTTTCGGGGTCGCCGAGTACTGTTACATAGAGGTTCGCTGCCGTTTCCAGAAAAGCAATGCCGCAGGCCATAGTAAACAGCGCCAACAGGAAAAAACTATATACCCGCACTTCGGCCGCCGGATAAAACAGGAACGCCCCGCCCCCGTACAGCAACAGACCCAGCAAAATGCCCCGCTTATAGCCAAACTTTCGCATCACATACCCGGCGGGCAGGGCCATAAAGAAGTAGCCCAGGTAGAACGCAAAATCGACAATACCCGCCTGGAAGCGGTCGAGGTCCAGCGCAATCTGGAATTGTTTGATCAGCGATCCGTTGAGACTGTTGGCCAGTCCCCACAGGAAAAACAAACTCGTAACGAGGGCGAAGGCAATGCCGTAATTTCCGGTTGAACCGGATTTGATTTTTGGCGACGTAGTTGAAGCAGGTAAAGGCATTTTTCAGGAGTTAGGAGAGGGTAAGAAAAGACAATTAATCCGTAATGGAGCGATCCAGATGCGTGTAGCCGCCATCGACGTGGATAAGCTGCCCGGTGGTATGGCTCGATTTATCGGATAAGAGAAAAGCGACCGCATTGGCCAGTTCTTCAGGGGTTGTCATACGATGTTCAAGCGGAATTTTCGAAACAATTTGCTTCAGTTTTTCTTCCGGGTTAGGTAGCGTTTTGATCCAGCTTGCATACAAGGGTGTCCAACTCTCGGCTACCACTACGCAGTTGACCCGGATGCCGTAAGGCAACAGTTCAACCGCCCATTCGCGGGTTAGGGCATTTCGTCCACCATTGGCCGCAGCGTAAGCGGAGGTATTTCCCTGACCCGTTTCGGCTACTTTTGAGCCGATATTAACAATGGCTCCTTTCGAAACTTTCAAAGCAGGTAACGCATGGTGCGCCATCAGGTAATAATGCACCAGATTCCTGTGCAACGACGCGATAAATCCTTCGTACGAGCCGTTCTCCAAGCCCACTCCATCGTTCACACCAGCGTTGTTCACCAGCCCGTCAATACGACCAAACTGGGCCAGTGTTTGCTCTACCGCCCGTTTGCAGTCGTCGGGCAAAGTTAACTCAGCAACGAACTGGTGCGCCTGACCACCCGTGGCCCGAATGGTGTCGACCGTCCGCTGGTTATCTTCTTCACTTCGGCCGATAATTACCGGAATGGCGCCCTCGGCAGCTAGTACCGTCGAGATACCTTCGCCAATACCTTTGGCCCCGCCCGTAACAATAATGATCTTATCCTGTAAGTTTAAATTCATGCCTAAAGAAGTCAATTTAACATTGAAGCTGTTCGGGATTTGTTTTGCTATAGGTTTGCCGATAACTAACAGGCGTATTTTTGTCATCCCGACGAAGGTGGGATCTTACGAATATCCATAGTTGAAAGATCTCTCCTTCGTCGGGATGACAAAAATACGCCTGGAACAAAATCCTAAACAGCTTTCAAAATAGCAGAAAACAGCAACGACGAAACGAGAAAGACAAACAACTGTCTTTTCTCCTTTCGTCGTTAAAAACCAACGCTATGAAAAATTAAAATCAGGGGACATAGGTCTCCAGCACGGTCATGTCGCCATCTGGAACGAGGGTAACGTTATTGACCGATGCCGGGATCAAGGCGCACTGTCCCATTTTGAGCGAAACGTTATAGCCGCCCGGTGCTTCGATGGTGAGAGCACCAGCCACACAGACTAAAATCACAAACGAGTCGATGTGCGTATAGTCGTGTTCAACTTCTTCGTTGAAATTGAGCACGTTGGTTACGAAATAATCGCTCGTAACGGCATTTACGCTCTCGTTCAGCTTCTTATCGTACTGGGTTTTGTATTGGTCGTAGTGGTGGTAGTCGATGGCATCAACGGCCAGATCGGTATGCAATTCCCGCTTCTGACCCGTGGTGGCATCGACGCGGTCGAAGTCATAAATCCGGTAAGTTGTATCTGACGTTTGCTGAATCTCAGCCAGCAACAGGCCTTTGCCGATGTAGTGAACGCGACCGGCGGGCAGGAAAAATACGTCGCCGGGTTCGGCAGGCTCGATATTCAGGATATCCTGAATGGTATTATCGGCTACGGCTTTGACGTACTCATCTTTGGTCACCTCCCGGTTGAAACCTGAGTTGAGCTTAGCGCCTTCGTCGGCCTGCATAATGTACCACATCTCGGTTTTTCCAAAGCCGCTTTTGCGCTCTGCTGCCAGCTTATCGTCGGGGTGAACCTGAATAGACAGGTCATCGTTTGCGTCGATAAACTTCACCAGCAATGGAAAACGATTCCCGTATTTGTTGTAAACATGCTCACCAACCAGTTCACCTTTGTACTGCTCCACCAGTTCGTGAAGGGATTTTCCCTGTAAGCTACCTTCTTTAACGACCGACAGATTGCCTTCAACGTCAGACACCTCCCAGGTTTCGCCACAGTTGGGCAGCGGAGAAAAATCTTTCCCAAGAATGGTTTTAATCTTCTGGCCACCCCAGATTTTATCTTTAAAAATGGTCTCGAACGTAAGCGGATACAGCATGTAATTATTCGTTAAAAAGAGTTCTTATTCTCGGTCCGATGCCTTAAATACGCCTACTTCGGCAAGTTGTACCGGCCCACTGGCATTTGTAATAAACAGTCGAAGCCTGGAAGATGTTATGGCCGGAAAGCGAAGAAGCCGTTTGTAGCCCACCGTCGTAAACGTTTGTAAGGGTTTCCAGTTGCTGCCGTCCCAGTATTCAACCCGGCCGCTGGCCACACGCTGTCCGTTGGCAATATTCTCCTGAATCGAAATCCGGTCAAAGGATTTTTCGCCACCAAGTTCAATGGAAAGGGGCTGGTTTGCCGATAACGTCGTGAAGGTCGTGAGTTTCTTATCCGTGAGCGACGGCTGTTTGACGACCAGATTCTGCTTGAAGGTTTCGTCCAGAATGCTCCGAAATTCTTTTAAGCTGGTAATGTCCGGTTCCGAAAACAGACCATCCCGATTTGGCGGCACGTTGAGCAATAACAGGCTGTTCCGCCCAACGGATTGATAGTATAAATCCACCAGGTTCTTTCCCGACCGCACTTTCGAGTCTTCGGCCGCATGGTAAAACCAGCCCGGACGAATGGATACGTCGGTTTCGGCGGGTACCCACTGCTTGCCAGTTGCATCGCCCCGGTTCAGGTACTTGGCATCGGCTTTACCGGGAGCCAGGCCATCGGTATTGATTGTCGACCAGCAGGTCTCGCCCGCATTGCCCGACTCATTGCCAACCCAGCGCACATCGGGACCGGCATCAGAAAACATGACCGCGTTGGGCTGTAACTGACGAACCAATGCCCAGTATCCGGCAAAGTCATACGTCATGTCCTTCGCATTTTCGCCTTTCGCCCCATCGAACCAGACTTCCGAAATAGGGCCGTAGTTGGTCAGTAATTCACGAAGCTGACTCTTGTAATAATCATTGTACGAAGCCGTACCATAGCGGGGCTCGTGGCGATCCCAGGGCGAGAGATACACCCCAAACTTCAGTCCGAATTCACGACAGGCATCGGCAACCTCTTTAACCACATCACCTTTTCCGTTTTTCCAAGGGCTGCTCTTCACCGAATGATCGGTCATTTTGGAGGGCCACAAACAAAAGCCATCGTGGTGTTTGGCCGTAATGATCGCCATCTTGAAACCGGCCTCTTTCAGTGCTTTGATCCACTGCCGGGCATCGAGTTTGGTAGGATTGAAAATGGCCGGACTTTCGGTACCGTCGCCCCATTCTTTATCGGTGTACGTATTGACCGTAAAGTGAAGAAAAGCCGTTGTTTCCAGCGGTTGCCAGGCGAGTTGCCGGGGCGTTGGCTTCGGTACTGGTTGAGAATAACTCAGAAATGAAGAAAACAAACAAGCAAAGAGTAAGCCACTTCGGCACAGGTTCTTCATGAGATAGAAATAGGCATTTTTGTTACAAAGAAGGTATTTAATCGTGTGCAGTCAGTGTAACTGACACCATTTTTTACTGCCTGGTACCCTGGCAGACTGCCACCGGGGCTTGCTGGCAGATCATCAAACCACCTGCTCCAGCATGTGAATATAGCCCGTTATGCCCTCGGCTATCTCATGCAGGTAGATAAATTCATCGGCCGAATGGGAACGTGCTGAATGGCCCGGTCCACATTTAAGCGATGGACAGTTCAAGACGGCCTGATCCGATGTAGTGGGCGATCCATAGGTATGCCGACCCAGCGCAAGACCCGCCTGTACAATAGGATGATCGGCTGGAATAGACGACGGCTTGAGCCGAATCGAGCGCGGCTTCACCTCCGATTGAATGTTAGTTTGAATCGTTTCGATTACTTCTTCGAGTGTGTACTGCTCCGTTACGCGTACATCAAGGGTGAACGTGCAGGTATCCGGCACCACGTTGTGCTGCGTACCGGCGTTGATGATCGTAACCGATAATTTTATTGGTCCCAGTGTTGGCGATACTTTCGCGAATTGATAGGTAGTAAGCCAGTTGATATCCCGTATCGCTTTGTAAATGGCGTTATCGCCCTCATCGCGCGCGGCATGACCACTGACACCTCTGGCGGTGCAGTCGAGCACCAGCAAGCCTTTTTCAGCGATAGCCAGCTGCATTTCGGTGGGTTCGCCCACAATGGCAAAGCTGAATGCCGGTAGTTCGGGCAGGATAAGTTCGAGGCCATCGCGTCCCGAGATCTCTTCTTCGGCGGTGGCCGCCATCACGATGTTGTAGGCCATATCGGGCTGGTCATAGAAATAAGCGAATGTTGCCAGCAACGACACCAGACAGCCACCGGCATCATTACTACCCAGGCCAAAAAGTTTCCCATCATGTTCCTGGGGAGAAAACGGGTCAAGGGTCCACGATTTATTTGGCTTGACGGTGTCGTGGTGCGAATTCAAGAGGAGCGTTGGTTTGGCTGGATCGAAATGGCGATTTTGCGCCCAGACGTTGTTTTTCAATCGCTGACAGGGAATCTGTTTTTCCTGAAAAAACGCTTCGATTTCGGTAGCCGTTTGGCTCTCCTCCCGACTGAACGACTGAATGGCAATCAGGCGTTTAAGCAAGGCAAGGGCCTCATCGGCGAGAATCAGTTGCCGCGTGGGCATGGATGCGGTGGGTTGAGACATAAAAAAAGCGTTGGCCGCTCAAAGATACGGCCAACGCGATAAAATCATTCAGTGTCAAACTGTAGCTACTCTTCGTAAAACTTCACGTTTTTTTCACGCAGAAACGCTTTGATAACATCGACATGCACGCATTGACCAACGTTCAGAAATGGATAGTTCGACACCCGACTCTTGCGGCCGTTTACGAGCACTTCCTGATCTTCAATATCGAAGCCCAAGTGCAAATGACGCGTAGCTGACTGCATGCCGAAAATGACCCCGCTCATATCGAACAAGGGTCCGCCACTCTGCCCGCGTAAACCGGGTGTACTCAGTTCGATACCCGTAGCAACGCCATTGTCGCCCACTAACCGCGTGACAATTCCATCGATTGGAAAACTGGGGGAAACAATCCGCCCCGTGGTTGTCCACTCGATGTCGTCAATACCGGCGTTGTACCGGAAGTTGGTGAATTCTGGGAACGGATAGCCTAAACGGCACAAGCTCCGACCAGGCTTTATACGGCTGGTATCGCCTAGAAATACGGCGTGCGAACGGTATAGCAAGCGATTATAGCCTTCAAAACGAAGTAGCGCAAGATCCTGCGTAGGATGATGGTCAATATTCAGTTTTTGAAACTGGTCAACGCAGCCGACAAAGTTATTGCGTACCCGAATAATCGTGTCGGCAGTGAGTTTAAACTTTGTTTCTAGCTGACTGATGAGGTGAGCGGCATTCTTTTCGCGTAATGCCTCCCGCCGGGCACCCTGAAATTCCCGGTAGTGGTGATAAATTGAATCGCTCTGTCGAATAAGTTCGGCAACATGCTTACAGGTGATCGCACAACCCTCTTCATTAACAAAGAAAAGTGTAGCTGTGCCGGGTACAATTTCATTGTGGCCATAAAGCCGAACAATGGAATGCATGGGTTGGGTAAACTGATTAACGCGTTCAATGGCGTCAACAAACATAAAATGCAGCTTCTAAGTGAGGCCGCAAGTTAATACATCCCGGCTCACTTGAAGAAAAAAGTCGGTAAGTCGGTAAGTCGGTAAGTCGGTAAGTCGGTAAGTCGGTAAGTCAGTAAGTCAGTAAGTCAGTAAGTCAGTAAGTCAGTAAGTCGCTGACGCAAGACTCGATTGCCGCGTCAGCGACTTACCGACTTACCGACTCACTGACTTACCGACTTACCGACTTTTTTCTTCACTACTTAGTAGAAATTATAGTAGGGTTTGAGACAACATCCTGACCTAAAACGCTATGTTACTTTTTAGGTCTTACTTTTATTTGAGCCGGTACCACAGCACCCCGGTCATCGCTGTCGGGTGGTGCCTGTTGAGGAGCGTTCAGGGCATTATTGGTTGTATCACCCTGTCGGCCAAACACCGAGCTGTCGCTGGTAGTCGTAGTATCGGCCATATTATTCTCACTGCTGCTTTCACTTTTCTTGGCCGAACAGTTCCAGACAGTCAAGCTGGAACCAACGATACAGGCTGCCACCAGCCACGAACGAACGAGTTGAATTCGATTAGAAGTCATAATTTTCAAACGTTAGAGTAATAAAAACTTTAATTAATCAAGCGAGTGAATGGCTCTTAATCAAGTACTGAACCCCAGCAGGAGTCACTGGATTATTTTTTACTGTTCGATGAATCTCGAATACCAAGCGGGCCGGATGCCGTTGAATCGCTCGTCTGTCCGTGGGCGTCCCGAATACTTCCTTTGGTAGCTGCCGATGTATCTTCAGCGGCATTCGACTCAACACGGGAAGTAGAATCGGTACTGACACCATCGGTACTGTTCTCGTTCTGGCTGCACTTTTGAATTAACAGGGCCAGAACTAACACAGCGATGGCGATCATAGCCCACCGAAGCCAGCGCACATTTTCTTTACGCCGGTCACCCTCGGTGCTTTTCGGTATGTTGGGATTAATGGGGGTGCCACTGAAATTATCAGTTCCCTGTACCTCTGTCTGCGGACCTGAAGGTGTAACCAGTTCATCGAAGCCAAGTAGACTGCTAATACCATCCAGGCCCGTTGGCAGAGCCTTCCGGAACTCCGTTGCCTGACCAAGCAGCAAGGTCTTCAAACTATCGGCGGTCAATCCCTTTTCCTGCTCCTGTCGCCCCAGAACGCCCATCAACACCGATCCGGCCAAGCCCAGAATGGTCTTAGCCGATTGCGGTTTTGTACCACTGTAAACACTGAGGAGTTCGGTCGTACGGGTGAGTTTATCCCCAAAGATGTGGTCGAGAAAACCGGCATCAGCCGCTGTGGCCTCCGTAATCGCCTGCGTTGTATTTATGACCTGACTGACATCATAGGGCGTATTGGCATAATCGCTTTTGTCCAGATAACTGACCATGGTCGATGCGCCACCAGATGCCTGAACGCGCCGGGTTAAGCCACCAAGAAGCGTTGGCAATGACCCATTTATAGCTTTTAGCGTATTTGCAGACGATTCATTAAGTGCTCCGCTAAGCTGATCGACAACAGCAGGCGTAAATTGGTCTTTAAGAAGGGATAATAAATGAACGGCCATGAGTTTTTCGTTGAGTTAAGATCAATAAAACCGCTCATCAGGCCGAATGTTCTTTTTTGAGTCAGTAAGTTAGTAAGTGAAATAAGTCAGTAAGTAGCCGACGCGAAAGCAATGCTCTTGCGTCAGCTACTTACTGACTTATTTCTACAATTGCGGAATCCGCAGCACCTGATCTGGGTAGATCAAGTCCGGATCTTTCAGCATGGGCTTGTTGGCTTCGAAGATGATGCCGTATTTCATTGGATCACCGTATACTTCCTTGGCAATTTTCGACAGCGAATCGCCGGATTTTACGGTATAATATTTTCCTTCCGGAGCAGGCTCATCAACAACCAGTTGGTTATCTACTGCCGATACACCTTCTACATTACCAACTGCCAGGGCAATTTTCTCCGCATCTTCCTGCGACTTCACAGAGCCAGTGATGGTAACGGTATCGCCTTTGGTTTTAACAGTTAAGCTGTTATAGGGTAGTCCAAGTTGCTTAACGTGATCAAGCAAGGCCTGAGCGCGTACGGGTTCAACGGCTTCGGCTTGTGCAGGTGCTGCGGCAGCCTCATCCTTATGAAAAATCTTCTCGCCTACGCCTTTAAAAAATGATAATAGACCCATTGTATTAGTATGGTTTTAATGGAACATGTAACTAATGGCTGGCAATTACGCTAACTCATGTATGACAAACAACAAGTTGGCCTGAGCTTTGTTATATTAAAAACGCTTGATATGATATGTTTTTAATCAGGCTCAAGCTGAGAATTAAACAGAAAGCAATTACTTTTACGTTCTTTATTACAAGTTTATCTATATTTTTTACAATCAATATCATATCCGAATGCAATTTAAGAACAGGTTTCGGTGGGGGCTGATACTAACCGTGTTTGTTGGTATAAACGCCTGCACAAATAATGACATCGACCCAACTGCGGGGAGTGGTGTAACACCAACAAAAGGGACTGCCGATTTCACAAAGTACGTTGCTGTAGGTAACTCATTAACAGCTGGTTATGCTGATGGTGGTCTCTACCGCGAAAGCCAACTCAACTCGTATCCAAGTATTTTGGCAGGCCAGTTCGCAACCGTAGGCGGGGGTAGTTTCGTACAGCCCTTATTCACGGAAGCGCAGGCAAATGGTTCAGGCTATCTGCGGCTTAAAAAACTGCCGGCAAGCGCCACAGGTCTACCTACTCTTGACACGGCAAAAACGCAGTTAGCCATACGAGGGCTGTCGACGACTGGAACACCGTTGTACACCAAGTTTACGGATGCAAACCAGAATTTAGGAGTTCCGGGTATTCGTGTTTCCGACATTTTGACCGTTGGTTACGGTTCATCGCAGGGTAACCCCTATTTTGAGCGGTTGACCGCCAACCCGGCTACAACGTATTTCCAGTACATGAGTGATAACTTGAATGGCGCTACGTTTTTCTCCTGCTGGCTTGGCAACAACGATGCGCTTGGCTATGCTACAACAGGAGGAATTACGGCACTAACGCCGGTTGAGCTGTTTACGACAAACTTCACAGCCGCTATGAATAAACTAACGGAAGGCGGTCGTAAAGGTGTTGTAATTGGCATTCCTTCCATCACAATAACACCCTATTTTACTACGGTGACGGCCCAGGTAAGTGCCTTGCTTAAAGCACAGGGTATTCCGGGTCTGGCAATTCGTTCCAAGTCAGCACCGGGAGGGGTTCGGTTGTCTGGAAGCGGTGATTATTTTTTACTTTCAATAGCTTCGGTACTAAATAGTTTTATTGCCCAGGGAGTGGGTCTAAGTGCGGCAAACCCTATACCAGATCAATATGTATTGGATGCCAGCGAAGTAACTGCATTGAACGCCAGTATCAGTGCCTACAATGGGATCATGAAAACGCAGGCCGATGCCAAAGGTATAGCTTATGTTGACCCAAATACGGTTCTAAACCAGATAGCGGCTACAGGAGGTCTTACACAGAACGGCATTACGTATACATCCAGTTTCATTCAGGGGGGCGCGTTTAGCCTCGACGGCATTCACCTGACACCGGCCGGTTATGCGCTGATGGCCAACGAAATTATTAAAGGAATCAATGCAAAATATACGTCGACGATTCCAACTGTTAACGCTGCCAATTACCGTCGTGTACTTCTGCAACAATAATCATTCATTCATGAAACTAAGTCAACTCTCAATAGCTGCCCTGCTCTTACTAAGCGGATCGGCGGTGATGGCCCAAACTCGCCCGTTCGAATTTGGTATTAAAGGCGGAGGTACATTCACACATGGCTTCACCAATGTTCCTGCCCAAACGGTGGGTAGTGTACAAGTGCCCGCTCTAGAAAACAAGAATAATGGCATCGGTTACGGTTATTCGGGTGGATTGTGGGCGCGAAAAAACTTCAACAGCTTTTTCATTCAGGCCGAAGTTACCTACAACCGCTTCGTGCTGAAACAGAAAACGGCCGTTACGCTGGATGTTAACGCAAACCCAACTTTGGCTAATGCGTTACCCATTACGGTACAACCGGGCCTGGTCAATGCCAGCCTGAATGCCACGTCGGAGTCGATTCTGGAAGCAGTCGATGTACCCGTTTTATTTGGCAAACGATGGATGGGCGGAAAGTTGCGTGGCTATGCCGGACCAAATTTCATTTTTGTACAGAAAGCATCACTCAACCGGACAACCAGTGGTGTCATAAATGCAAACTCGACCGTCAATTTTCCGCAGACAGATATTCCAGCCTCAAGCGCGACGACAAATCTGCTCAATAAATACGAGGCACAGAATCTGGAGGTGAAAGACTTTACTTACGCAGTGGAGCTTGGCGTAGGCTATACTCCGGTTCCGTTTCTGGATGTCGATGTTCGCTATGCCGTGCCTGTTGGTGGCGTGTACAAAGATTCAAACATCACGGGGTTCCTCGGTATTGCTACCGTTTCACTCGGCTTTAAAGTGTTTTAAACTGGATTCTTCACACAAAAAGGGGAAACGAGAGAGCTAACTTTCTCGTTTCCCCTTTTTGTGTAACACGGATTCTTCAGTGTCAAATTTAGTCAGCTATAAGAGCAAAACCTGTGCCTGATGCCTGTAATTTATACCGCATCATCTGATACCCCCCCGACGGTTCGGCATTGGCATCGCCCGACGCATAGATCGGAAATCGTCGGCACAGAATACTTTGCTCTACCCATACGCTATCGTGCCCCATATACCCTTTTATTGAAGGAGTTCGCCAATTAACCAGCGTGATATCAGCTTTACGCTCCGGCAGAAACTGCCAGGCATAGACACGGCCAAACGAACCGCTGCCATCGCTAGTACTGTAGACATAGAGCTCCGGTAAGCGATTGTTATCCAAGTCTGCGACTTCGGCACCTACCACTGCCCCATCGACCCGGACCCGAAAATTAGTTAGCAACAAGGCACCCCGATAGGCTTTGACCTGCACGTCACGCACACGTCCACTATCGGCCGCCGTAACGGTAAATGTATACACATTGAATCGTAACGATTTGGTAAACTGTAGATTAGTAGAGGTAGATCGACTGGCTGGTATAGACGGTTGCTGGTGAATGAATGCCGTTGGCCAGATGTGTTGCCGACTGCCTTGAGCTACCTGGACTAGCCACATCAAGCTCAACAAAAGACACCACACCTTTCTTTTCATTGACTCCGTATTTCTGGTTTGCCAACCCATAACGACACGGAATCAAAAAAAGTTGATTTGGCTATGGCTCCAGAAATAATTCGCCAATTGAGGTTAGTTCCCGCAGTGTAGGAAATATTTCGATACCTTTAGGAGTCAGGCTGTATTCAACACGAGGAGGCACTTCGTTATAGGATTTCTTTTCAAGCACACCCAAGCCAACCAGCACTTTGAGCTCCTGAATCAAAACCTTTTCACTTACTTCAGGGATCATCCGGCGTAATTCACCATAACGCCGGGCTTCGGTACCTATCTGATAGATGATGTACAGTCGCCATTTACCACATATAATGTCTAACGTTTTTTGAAGAGCTAAATGCTTGGGGTCAATAGATTTTCGAGTACTAATCTGGTCGTTCATGAGGAAATTAGCCACTAACCTTTTGGTTGGTAATATGCTGATTAAAAGATACTTATGTCGATGCAGACAAATATAGAAAATTGCAATAAATCTATAACCTGATCATTTTTTCCTCTGATTATATAACCAAATAAATATTTGTTAACCATCTATTAATCAACAAATAAATATTTATTTATATAAAAAATATGAGATAGTTTTTTTCACAAACAATTAATACATAGCGTCAAATAATTTCCATCTGTTTATGACAGATAATTAATTGATCATTTTATAAACACAAACGCTTATTGTAAGTATATAAGCCTTTATATTTATAGAATAGTTAGGTAATGGCTAAAGTGTCTTTTTAACCATTATTTATGAAAAACACTGCTGCCACTCTGCCATCTTTTTCACTTCATTCCACTGCGTTTGAAAACATTACTTGTTATCGCGGGGCCAACTGCGGTTGGTAAGACTGCCCTATGCGTTCAATTAGCTAAAACACTACAAACGGATGTTGTCTCGGCCGATTCGAGGCAGCTTTATCGCGAGCTGACTATTGGCACGGCTAAACCATCGCCCGACGAGATGAAGGGCGTGCGGCACCATTTTATTAACTCACACTCCATTCTGGACCCGGTCAATGCCGGGCGTTATGAACGTGAATGTCTCGAACTGCTCGACGATTTATTCAAGACAAAAGATGTTGTGATTTTGTCGGGCGGAACAGGGCTGTATATCAACGCCGTTTGCTTTGGTCTGGACGATATGCCCGCCGTTGATCCTTCTTTGCGCGAGCAACTGCACAGCCGCCTTCAGGAAGAGGGTTTAGAAAAACTTCAGAATGAATTACGTAAATTAGATCCGGTATACGCTCAAACAGCCGATCTACAAAATCCGGTGCGGGTAACGCGGGCTTTGGAAGTATGCCTGTCAACGGGCGAGCCTTATTCCTCGTTTCGACGTCGTCAAACGGTCGAGCGTCCTTTCCGATCTGAATTAGTTGCCCTCGAACGTCCCCGTGAGGAATTATACACCCGCATCGACGCCCGAGTGGATGCTATGCTTGCAGCAGGTTTGATCGATGAAGTTCGTTCACTTCTACCCTATCGTCAGTTACCTGCCCTTCAGACGGTTGGCTATCAGGAAATTTTCCCCTACCTGGATGGCCTTTATGAGTACGAAGAAATGGTGCGTTTACTTAAACGCAACTCAAGGCGTTACGCCAAACGCCAACTGACCTGGTTCCGAAACCAGGGCAACTATCAGTGGATAAGCCCGGAAGAGGAATATAGGATGTAGGATGTAGGATGTACATCCTATATCTCTCTTATTGTGCCCTATAGGCCAGCATACCGCCAATAACGTTGCGAACGTTATTGAATCCGTTTTCTTCCAGAATCTGTTGTGCCATCTCGCTGCGCTTACCCGACCGGCAATGAACAATTACTTCTTCATCCTGTAGGCCATCAAGTTCGTCCAGACGGTATGACAAATCGCCAAGTGGGATGAGCGTTGCACCAATGTTGTCGGCTTCGTATTCGTTCGGCTCACGAACATCAAACAGATTCAATTTTTCGCCCTTATCGAGCCGCTCCTTTAACTCCTGTACGGTAATATCCATGATGTTAGTCAGTAAGTTTTTTAGTCGGTAAGTCGGTAAGTGGCTGTCGCATACATAGTACTTCTGGCGTCAGCCACTTACTGACTTAGGCGTAGCCGCTTACTAACTTACCGACTCTTTAATGTTGAATAATCAATTTTTGGACGACGGATCGCTTATCGGCGAAAAGTCGGATTAAATATAGGCCATCAGGCAGGTAACTCAAATCTAACGTTTGTTGTCCACGACTTGGTTCGAGCGTAAGCAACAGTCTGCCCGCGCTATTTATAACATCCAGTTGGGTTAGATGCTGATTGTCCCAGCGAATAAGACCCGTAGTTGGATTTGGGTAGGTCTGTAAAGGAGCTAACGGTTCGGGTTCGGTAATGGCCGTTACGACGGTATCGGGCTTAGCGCCCATAATAGGGCGCAGCATAAATGCTCCCTTTATGTTCAGTGAGGCCGACGCCAGATTCTGATCCCAGTTGCTGCCGCCATTATAAAAAATCTGTGCCCCAAATGGGCTATTCTTATCGAAACCCAAGCGGAGTAAAGATGTATCTGCGCTACTGATTTGCTGATAACCAACATAAAACGTGTCTTTTACGGAAACACTTTTCGTAAATGTAAAGTCAACAAATTCATTACGACTCGTTGGGTATTGCGTAGAGAATGACTGTTGATAAATAGCGGTGCCCGGCTTCCCAGCACGGTTATTATAAATACTGATCACAAAGGGCTGCCCGCTCTGATTCGTTGTAAATGGCACGATACACGCCTTCACCCCGCCAATGGCATCGGGTTTGTTCAGAATAAAGCGTACTGCTACCTGTTCACGCTGCCGAATCTGTTGTGCGTATTCCCAACTGCCATCGTCGTAGGCGTAGTAATTATCCAGAGCCGCCACAGCGGAAATAGTATCGTTTTGCCTAAAATCAATACCCGGAATCGGCGAAACCGTATTATTATCGGCGGTACGCACATCGATCTTATAGCGCAGCAAGGCTCGGGTTGCCGACCCAAAACTTCTGATGGGTGTAGGTTTTGCTGTTTTCCGCTGTGCCTGTAAACCCGGTGTCGCCACGGTTACGGTTTGCGGATCATTCTGTAAAAGCTGGCCCGACACATCATCACGCACGGTGAAATTGTAGGTGGTGAAAATTAGCCCGCCGAGGTTATTGACATCCGTCGTCACAGAATCAGCCGTTTCCTGCGTAGGGTTAACCAGATACTGCGAAAGTGGCATGGCTGTGTATCGTTTGAAAAAAGGCGTAAGTGCCTGCCTCGCCCCAACATCCTGCACCGTTTTATCGGTTGCCGAGCGCCCCCGGTTCAGGTAAATATAATCAATATGCCAGGTGTCGAACGGGCCGGACTCGCGGCCAAAGGAACGAAACCGAAAGGCGAATTGAGAATGAAGGTAACTTGGCTTTACCTGAATAAGTGCCTGATGAAACAGGCTATCCGACTGGCCGCCCATTTGATACCATACATTCGTCCATGTACCATCTGCGCCCATAAACTGAAGCGTTAATGAATCGCCGGGTTGCACCACCAGTGTATCGATGTGAATTTTCTTTGAAACGCCATTCACTACCAGTAATTTATCATACGGGTTAAGGACCTCTCCCGGCAAAAGGTCTGTTGTATCGGGTGGCGATATCTGGATGACACTGGGGTCCGGCAACTCCCCTAATCCTTTGGCCTGCCAGAAGAAACTCAGATAAACGCTATTATTATCGGCCGCCGATGCTATCCCAGACAAGTCGATGGGATTTGATGTAAGGGTATCTGTATAGCCCTGCGCCAGTGGCGTGTTCTGCACATAAGGCCGCCCATTTGCCCCCAAGCCATCGAATGTCGCCACGTTGACCGTAGGCTGATTGATAGCCATGGTATTGTTGATATAAACACCTCCGCCGGGTTTCCAGCGGCTGGGGGTGGGCTGATCAAAGCCGGGGCGTCCGCTCGCCGTTGAGAAGTCGTCAAAAAAGGGTAGTTTCAGAGGGGCTTGTGCCCTACCCGTTGAGTAGGACAAAACAAAAAATACCAGCCAAAAGCCAGGCAGACAACGTCTAAGAGACGGAATATATGGCTGAAAAAATAAAGCAACTCTCATCTGGTATCAGGGCCGGAAGTGGTTTTATTGATCCGGTTCTATTGGCCCCACGATCCACAAATCCATCGTTTCGCCAACCCGAATGCGCTCGCCGGACCGGGCTTCGGGCCGTTGCCGAACGACGGTGCCAACTTCCTTCTCAGGATCTTCGACGGAAATTTTCGTGCCAACTTTTAAATTCGATCCGCGAATGGCGGCTTCGGCTTCATCGAGGGGCAATCCTACAACGTTCGGAATCTCAAACATCGTACTTCCTAACCCGTCACCCACTTCAAGATCAATCTGGGCACCCTTCGGAATGGGCGTTCCTGCCACAATTTCTTTACCATTATACAACTGACGAAGAACCGCATTCTTGGCCACATCAGGAACATAAATCGGTGGCCCGCTCACTAGGTCCAGCGACTTCAGATTCAGCTGCGCACTGCGGAGAGTCAGACTAACCAGATTAGGCATCTGCACCATAGGGGCAACACGCTTGGTAATGGTCAAATATATTTTACGGCCTTCTTTCACTTTTGCATTGGGTCGTGGATACTGCTGGATAACCGTTAGGGGTTGAGCACCAGCCACAAAGGTGCAGTCACTAACTTCATAACGCAGATCGCGATCATCAAGCAGATTCTCCATTTCATCCAGACTCAGCCGAGTCACATCGGGTACGGTGATCGTTTGTCCATGATTTGTTGTAAACGGCAGATAAATAAAGAAAAATACCAGAAACAGTACAGCCACCAGGGCTACTATAATGCCAATATGAATCAGCAAATCAAAAAAAGAGCGGGTGCTGATTTTAGCCATCCGGGAGTGGTGATTCGTGGAGTTTATCGACTACACTACGTTCATTTGGTTTACTAATGTCACAAAAGTAGCAGAATACGCCACCGTCTACCGATAGCCCGCCAACATTTTTTTGAGGTACTTCCCGACAATATCGAACTCAAGATTGACCACATCGCCCGCTTTCAGGTTCCGAAAACTAGTGTGTTCGTAGGTATATGGAATGATTGTCACGCGGAAGCGGTCAACTTCTGAATTAAAAACGGTCAAACTGACTCCGTTGATACAAATAGACCCTTTTTCTACGGTTACATTCTGGCTGGCCGGGTCATTACCGGCATCGTACTGAAAGTCGAACAACCAGCTCCCGTTCATGTCCTGCACGTTGGTACAGATGGCTGTCTGATCGACATGCCCTTGCACAATGTGACCATCAAAGCGGCCATTGGCGGGCATACAGCGTTCAAGATTGACCCAGTCGCCGGGAGCCAGTTTACCCAGATTAGTTTTTTTAAGGGTTTCATCGACAGCCGTCACGGTGTAACTTCCATCGGCAACGCTTGTAACAGTCAAGCAAACGCCATTGTGACTGACACTCTGGTCAATTTTCAGTTCCGGTGCCAACGTCGACTCAATACGAAACGTCAGATTCGTCCCTTCTGCCTCAATACCCGATACAATACCGGTAGTTTCAACAATGCCTGTAAACATAAAATAGTCAGTAAGTGAAATAAGTAAGTAAGTCGGTAAGTGGCTGACGCGAAAGCAATATGCCTGCGTCAGCCGCTTACTGACTTACTGACTTATTGACTTACCGACTTCCCAACTTACCGACTACCATAAACAGCGAACTGCCAAAGGGCGTTCGCTGTAATAAGGTTTGCTCGGCCCGAACCAACCGGTACAGCGTTTCGTTGACCCACGGGCTGGGCAAATACACATCCGACCGGGCTTCTTCGAGCCTATGCCATCCAAGAGCCAGTTGCATCCGCTGCCATTGGCGAATTAGTAAAATTAGGGGAGACAAAACGAAACTCCAGTAAGTACGGAAATGAATGTGTAAACCATTGTCGGGCATTACCCGCTTAAAATCGGCCAGAGTAAACCGCCTGATAATACCCACCGCCACATCATGCTCACCCCGAAAAAGATTGAATGCATTGTTGTTAGTCACCAGAATGCCATTGATTTTTAGCCGATTAGCCAGAGCCGATAGCAGTGGAGCCAGGTCGTCGACGGTGAAGTAGCAGAATACGTCGTTACAGATAATAGCGTCATATTGCCTGCCGGGTTCAAAGTCGGCGAGTTCGTTCAGGTTAGCTAACGTAACGGAAAGATTGCGCTTCTGACAAAAGGAAACGGCATCGGTCGAGCCATCAAGCCCACGCA
>CAXTJJ010000043.1:0-19198 GCA_964244155.1 uncultured Spirosoma sp. | reverse complement strand
ATGTCAGACTCGGTCAGGTCTTTGATACCCACCAAATGGCGGACGCTAAGGGATTGGGCCATGAGAGCAGTATAACTATAAATTGGGCAAAGATAGGCCCTAAGCTGAGAAAGACAGCATTGAATGTGACTGACTTTACGAGTTACTTAACGCTATGGCGTTTAGATAGGTTTTGACTAACGCTTTGGGTTTAAGCGATGGATTACTTTTTGTCAGACCACCAGCTTTGCCGATTGACGCAGCAGGAACATAAATCTGTGCAGTATATGCTGCCTATTGTTTCTCTCGTTTTGAGAAGGGAAACAGAAGCGATTCTACATGAGACTGGCTCATGTACTGGCTAAGCTGTTTGACTTTGTCCGGGTTTTTGGCGGCTATGTCGTGGGTTTCGGCGGGGTCTTTCGAGAGGTCGTATAACTCGACCGGTCCATTAGGGTCGCTTATGGCCTGTAAGCGTACGGCCTTCCAGTTGCCCTGCCGGATAGCTTGCTTACCACCCTGTTCGTGAAATTCCCAATACAGATAGTCGTGTTGTTTCTGCACACCCTTGCCCGTTAATGATGGTACAAACGAAAGCCCGTCCAGACGGGTTGGCGTTTTGGCACCGGCCAGTTCGGTAAAGGTGGGTAGAAGGTCCCAGAAAGCACCTATATAATCGCTTTGTGTGCCGGGTTTGATGACACCCGGCCAGCGGGCAATAAAAGGAACATGAATACCTCCCTCATACAGGTCGCGTTTAATACCGCGAAAGCCGCCACTACTATTGAAAAAGGCCGGGTCGCCCCCCCCTTCATGGTGTGGGCCATTGTCGCTGGTGAAAATGACGAGTGTATTTTTGTCGAGCCCATTGGCTTTTAATCTGGCGAGAATCTGCCCTACATACCCGTCAAGTCTTGATACCAGGGCGGCATAGGCGGCATGTGGGTAACCTTGTGAAGCATAGCCACCCGCTTTGGCATTGGGCCCGTAATTGGCTCCAGTATAAGGTGTCTCAGCAAATTTTCCTTTGTAGTAGGCAAACAGGCTATCCGTAGGCGGTATCAGCTCGGCATGGGGGAGCACGTAGGGCAGAAATAAGAAAAAGGGTTGCTTGCCTTTGCGGGAATCCAGAAAATTAAGTGCCTGTTTTTGGATGAGGTCGGGGCCAAACTCGTTCGTTTGGGTAAGATTTTTATTGCCCGCCAGCACTACTTTCTTCTCGTTGTCCCAAAGATGATCGGGATAATAGCGGTGCGCCAGCGACTGGCAGTTGTAGCCGTAAAAGCGGTCGAAACCTTGTTTATTGGGGTCACCCTCCGAGCCCACAGGACCCAGTCCCCATTTGCCAAACGCAGCCGTCGTATAGCCCGCCTGTTTTAAGAGTTCGGCAACCGTTAGCACCGAATCAGCAATGGGCTGCTGGCCTTCGGGTTGCACTTCTTTGTTGCCCCGTATGTAGGTGTGGCCTGTATGTTGTCCCGTCATGAGCGACGACCGAGAGGGCGCACAAACCGTTGTGCCTGCATAAAACTGCCTGAACTGGATACCTTCGGCGGCAAGCCGGTTAATAACCGGCGTTTTGATTAAGTTTTGCCCGTTAACACCCAGGTCGCCAAAACCCAGATCGTCTGCCAGAATAAAAATAATATTTGGGCGGGTGGGTTTTGGAGCTTGACCCTGTGTCAGATAAGGTACGATGAGGAACAGGCATATGAAAAATTTATTCATAGACGTGAGTTATCTGTTTAGTTGCTGCATGAATTTTTGACACGATATGCAGGAGATGAAGTATGTACTGGGCAGAGAACGCAACGAATTAGGTGGGAAATGATAGCTTTCCCTGTGTCATTCTCTTCCTACTAAAGGCTGTAATGTGGAATTTATACGGCTTCATAATGACGTTTTTTTACCGTTATATCAATTCCACCGTACCGGTCATGAACCAGACAAGCCGCACTCAACTAGGTTGAATACGGCTTGTCTGGTTTATCAAAGCGACATAGATTCAGGCCACAGTTTGGCCTTTCTATTGATTGACCGTATCCATAAATTTAATTGTCGAGAATGACATCAACGGCTGAATAGCTTTGGCATTATCGTTTTTAAAGACAAAATACAGGTCATGCATGCCTTCGGTAGCCTTAAGAGCCAGCTTAACCGGTGGACGGGCAAACGGGTTGGGTCTTGGTGCGGCCTTAGCGGCAGGTGCATCTGGGCTTGCTGCTGCACCTGCGGCTGGTTTAGGGGCAGACTCTAACTGGGCCATGAGTTTTTCCATGTCCACTTCTGGGGCCAGCTCAACGGCCACTTCACCAATAACGGGCCCGGTAGGAGAGCCAAGCCGAACCTCAATGGTGCCACCGGCACTGCCTTCGCGTCGTTGGGCCGTTGCCCCCAGTTCCAGTTGTCTGATACCAGTCAGATCAATCTGCCGGAACGCAATGTAACTGTTGGCATAAGGGATCACGTTTTCGCCCTTGCCCATACCCCTCGCTTTAACATCGGCACCGTGAATGACCGGAGCAGTCGATGCATCCATCTGGGGGCTACGTAGAATCAGCATCGTCTCGGACGTTTGTGCCGGAACAGGTTTTGCCCCTTTAACAAGCCCGCCCCGGTCGGTGTAAGCCGCCCGGATCAACACCGACCCTTTCCCGTTGTCGCCTTCGGGTAGCTTGAGTGCGTAGGTACCGCTTGTCGGTAAAGTACTGAATGTCTTCTCATTGATGTGAAGAATGTACGATACCAGTATGCCTGCGTCGGCGACCGACATGGCCGGGTGGCCCGGCATGGCTACATCGCCCCAGACACCAACGCCACCCTGCCTGATTTTAGCTACCAGGCGGGCGGGAGCACCCGCGTCACCTTTGTATTTGGTCGCAATGGCAGTAAAAGCTGGGCCAACCGATTTGGTGGCGATCTGGTGACAAACTTTGCAGTCGCTCTGGTTGATGAGCGCATGAGCGACTGCATATTGGGTGGATGCATCGACACTGCGCTGCCCCTGAATGACTTCGGCATAATCGAAGCCTTCGGAGGTGTAATCAATACTCATGGCTACACGAGCCGGGCTGATTTGCCCTTTCGCCGTACTCGGCTTGTCCAGACTGCCATCTTCCTTGTCAGTTACCTGAACGGCATAGCGAATGGGTTGATCGGGGAAAAAGAAGGTCTGGTTACTACTCAGATTGACCGCAACGGCGGGTGGTTCATTACCTGCTATAATCTTCACTGACTGGCTATTCGAAGCGCCTTTTGAGTCGCTCACGGTCAGTGTAGCGGTATAAATTCCCGCCTTGTCGAAACTTACCGATGGGTTGGCAGTCGTATATACTTTCGATGTACCGCCGGGTGTGCTTACTTTCCATTGGTAGGTGAGCGCATCGCCGTCGAAATCTTTGGTACCATCGGCAGAGAGTGTGAGTTGCAGGGGCACTGTGCCGCCGGGTTTGCTGGCCGACGCCCGAACGATGGGTTTGCGGTTACCCCCGTTGTATTCAATACGAACCAGTTTGGCGTTGTCGCTCTTGCGGAACCAGTTACTGCCGTATTCGAGAACGTACAGGTCACCGTCGGGCCCAAACTTCATGTCGATGGGTTCGACGGGGCGATAAGTAGGCAACACCTTTTCCATGCTCTTGTAGTTGCCATCGGCGTCCATGGAAATGGCCATAATCCAGCCGCGCGAGAAATCGGTGGCCAGCCATTTACCTTCGTAATAAGCAGGCCAAGGGCGTTTGGCTCCTTTGAAATCGGCCTGCCGATAAACCGGTCCACCCGTTGCTGAGCGTGACCCCGTACCCACAAGCGGGAACTCTTCCGAAACCGCGTAGGGGTAGTAGATGAACGAGGGTTGGGTGGGTGGTAATTCTGTCAGACCCGTGTTGTTCGGTGAGCTATTGATCGGTTTTTTAGGATCTTTTTTGTCCAGCGGTTTCTTGTTGGCATAGTCGTAGACCGGAAACGCCTGATCGTTACCCACAAACCACGGCCAGCCGAAGTTACCCGGCTTACGTCCCTGGTTCAACTCATCGTATCCACGAGGACCAATCTCCGAATCTTTGGTGGCATCAGGACCCACTTCGCCCCAATACAGATAGCCCGTTTGGCTGTCGATGGAAATGCGCCAGGCATTGCGGTGCCCCATCGAGTAAATTTCAGGACGGGTCTTTGCGGTGCCCTTAGGGAATAAGTTGCCTTCCGGAACGGTATAGCTGCCATCGGCTTCGGGGTGAATCCTCAGAATTTTTCCCCGAAGATCGTTTGTGTTTCCTGCGTGGCCCTGATCGTCCCAACTGCTGCGGTCGGGCCGTTCATCGGTTTGGGCTGCCTGCTGGTTGCCGGTGTTGTTGCCCACTGTCAGGTAGAGGTTCCCTGAGCGGTCCCAGGTCATACCCCCGCCCGTATGGCAGCAAACTTCGCGTTGAGTAGGTACTTCGAGCACTACTTTCTCCGCGCCTAGTTTATTGTCGCGCAATTCCCAGCGAGTCAGGATGTGCTTCTTCTCGGTAGGGTGAGCGTAATACAGGTACATGAAGTGGTTCTGATTGAAGTTAGGATCGAGGGTCATGCCCATCAGTCCTTCTTCGGCTTCAGATACCTTGCCCGCTGCCGATGTGTATTTAGTATTTACCGGAATAGTTGCCAGCAAATCGACAGTTTGGGTAGTCGGGTCATATTTTTTTACGCCCCCCTTACGCTCGATAATGAAGGCCGTACCGTCTTTTAATACTTCGAAGACCATGGGTTCATCAAGGTCTTCGGCCACCACAACAGGTGTGAAGCGTGTTTCGTCGGGCTTAGCCGGACCATCCTGCACCACGAACGAGGCCAGCCCGATTACGAGGAGTCCGTTGATCAATATAGGAGCTGCCTTGCTGAAGAAGCCAGCCCGTTTTGTTGTTGTAAAAAATGATTTTCTCATGAAGGTATTCATGTCTAAGCGACTTGCTTTTTCGGAGAGGGTATATACCAGAACAACACAGTGTACTGTGCTTTGAGTAATCAAAGCAACAACAGTTTGGCTAGCTATAAAAACGCAATAGACAGAGAGGGACGGAACGTCGGCCAACGGCCTGTTTTTGCCGATGGAAGGGAAGTAGATAAAATATAGGATAGATCAGTCTAAAACCAAACTTGCATGGCTAACTGATGAAGCTCGACTATTTGAGCTGGTTGCAGTGCATCGACTAAAAACGTCATGCTGCCAATGGCAGAGTGCTGAAATGAACTAACTGGATGGCCTGATTCAAACATTCCTGAATGTCGACAATCTCCAGGCCCGGTTAATCAGCCTGAATTTCGTCCCACGTCATTCCACTTGCCAGTAACTCCAGAATAGTCGTGACCAACAACCGAGACCCACGAATAGTAGGTTTGTCGTGGCAGATTGCCGGATCAATAGTGACGCGCGTTAGCGTAAGGTTTGTTTGTAAATAAGCTGTTTAAACTTTTTCTTATGAAGGAAAATAATCTCCTCCTTCAACCTTTTTTACCCCTAAAGTCCCTTTCGGGGGATTTAGGAGTAAAAAAGGTTGAGAAAAAGAAAGTTTAAACAGCTTTAAAGTGAAACGGCCTACTACAGAATCAAAATAGGCATTACTCAACGATCACGCACCCATAACCCGGTACAGTTATGCGGTCTCCGGTAAAGGAACTGCCCGATATGGTTTCGAACAGGATGCACCGGCACCAGGCTTCACCCGGCGAAAAGACAACCTCAGTGGGTTTGCTTGTCAGGTTGTGCACGATCAGAACACAGGGTCCACCAGCGGCAGCCTGACGGATAAATGCCACGATTCCCTTTTGTCGAATGCCCGCCGGTAAGAGTTTGCTAAGGTTATTAGTCAGAATTGGATGCCCGTTTCGGTAGTGAATCAGCCGTTTGTAGTGATTAAACAGCGAGTCAGAATCGTTTTGCTGCTGCGCTAATGGCCGAACGGTCTGGCTGGTACTATATTTCCCCCGGCGCCAGCGGGTGCGTTGGGTATCGTTGGCGCGAACATCCCACAAAAATGGTTCGCGGATGTTTTCGTCGGGTTTCATGCCCAGCATGCCAATCTCCTCGCCGTAGTATATGTAGGGAAGACCCGGCAGCGTAAGCAAAAGATTGGCCGCCACTTTCAGATGGGTACTGTTGCCCTTTAGTACACTGCCAATGCGGTTCTGGTCATGGTTCGATAAGAGTAAGGCGTCAATAAACTCCGGGTTGACTGTACCAAACGTATTGCGAACATAGATCAGAAATTCGACCAGATCTTCGGTGTCGTCTTCCTGCTCGACGATTTCGGCAATCATCAATTGAAGGTCAAAATTGAAGTTGGCTTTCAGACCCCTAAAATAGGGCGCGATGCGCTCCGGACGTGTCCAGACTTCACCTACCGTGTAAGCACCGGACGGTCCGTCGCTACGGCTCGCGGCTTCAACGACGCGCCCGAACTCCTGCCAGAATTCGTGATTTTTTGGCTCTTCGGCTTCGCGATAGAGGTGTCGGGCGGCATCGAGCCGGAAGCCATCTACGCCCACGTCGGTCAGCCAGAAGCGGGCAATGTTAAATACTTCTTCGCGCACGGGCCGATGGTCGAAGTTGAGGTCGGGCATACCGCTCCAGAACATGCCGTAGTACTGTTCCGGAAAAGTCGCACCCCGCACAGAATGCCAGGGATTTTTCTCGCCCGAATCGGCCGTAATGTCGCGGGTAGCCAGTTTTCGGCGTTTTATTTCGTCAGGACGCATCCAGTGGTAATACTGTCGGTAGGGGTTGTCCGGGCCTTTGGATGATTCCTTGAACCAGGGGTGATGGATACTGGTATGGTGCAAAACCAGGTCGATAATAACACCAATGCCGCGCCGGTGCGCTTCGGCAATTAACCGTCTGAAATCGTCCATCGTCCCGTATTCCGGGTCGATGCCATAATAATCCGTCACGTCGTATTTATGCGAACTCGGCGATGGGCTTATGGGCATGAGCCAGATCGCCGAAACACCGAGGTCTTGCAGATAATCGAGCTTGTTCGTCACGCCGTTGAGGTCGCCAATGCCATCGCCGTTCGAGTCGGCAAACGAGCGGACGAAGATTTCGTAATGAACACCCGTACAGCCCGTACGGATTTGACTCACGGGCAAACGGGTAATCGACGCATTAACCTGCGAGGTGGCTACTTCAGAAATGTCAGCTTGCATTCAATGGAAAAGTGCTACTCTTACCCAAACGGAGAATTAAACCGATGAGTTTAGTGACAGGCGCTTATTCCAGAATTATACAACCATAAGCTGGAATGGTCAAATTTTCGGGCGTAATTGAGGAGCCAGCATGGGTCTGAAAGGCTGGTTTATAATACGATTTTTCAGATGGTGTAAGGGTTACTTTCACTGACTTGCCCGTTGGGTTTTGCTTCACTAAAACCGACTGTTTCCCCGATTTAATGTCAGTAGAAGAGAAGCTGCTATTTTCTCGTGATTGAGGTTGCCCTTCAGCACACTGCTAATGCGGTTTCGGTCGTAACTGATGAGCCTGACTGCGTCTATGTACTGCGGGTTTGCCTGCGCATAAATATCCCGGTTATGCACAGATTTATACCTAACGTCCTTGCAATAGCCCCCGTGAATCGGGTTGCAAAAAAGTTCGCAATCATACGGGTTTACTCCTGTTTAACGTACGCTTTCAGGGCCTGATAAACGCGGTGCGTGGGCAAGCCCATGACCGTATAAAATGAGCCTTCCAACCGCTCAATTCCTACTAATCCAATGAAATCCTGGGCGCCATACGACCCCGCTTTGTCGAACGGCTTACACTCCCGTATGTAATAGGCAATCTCATCGTCGCTTAAAGTCGCAAACTGAACAACCGTTTCATCCGTAAATGAGTGCAGGCCCATAGGCGACAAAATGGCAACACCCGTGCGAACACGATGCGTTTGTCCTGATAAAGCCCGGAGCATCCGGCGAGCATCGGCTTCGTCCTGCGGTTTGTTCAGGATTTGATTGTCCAGAATGACTACCGTATCGGCGCAAAGAACAATCCGTTCCAGTGATTGACCGTCGTTCAGGAACTGTTCGGCTTTCTGGCGAGCCAGGTATTCAGCTACCTCATCGGCAGGCATGGTATCCGGAAAAATTTCGTCGGTAGGACGCGTTTCGATGGTAAACAAAAAGCCCGCATCGGTCATGAGTTGTTTCCGGCGGGGTGAACCCGACGCGAGTATCAAAGGATAACGTAAGGATAACACAGGAGAAGAGATATATGGGGTATGATGTATATTGTTAGGCCGCTTTGGCGAGGCATTCTGGATCAGGGATTGATACAAACACTGGCAAATTTCAACTTATATTCGTAAATCATCGACTTTCGGGCAATTTGATTACAGTACCGCGCGAGCGGCCCCGATCATATCTCTTACATCATACATTATATATCCAGTGTCCATCCGACTTGCTACCCCTGCCGACGCGCCACTCCTTACAGACCTATCGGCCGTCACTATGCGCGAAGCCTTCGGGCCGCCCCACAATCCTGCCGAGCTTGTTGACGAATACATTGCATCGGCCATTACACAACCTATTATGGAAACTGAACTGGCCGATTCCCGGTCAACGTTTTTTCTCATGGTTTCGCCTGAGGGTACGCCCGTTGGGTATGCAAAATTACGGAAGCACACGCCACCCAGACAGATGAAATTACGTAATGCCATAGAAATCCAGCGGATTTATCTGCTGGCATCGCAAATAGGGAAAGGGCAGGGGCGAACATTAATCAATCACTGCATCGACTGGGCTAAGGCGCAGGGATATAGTGCAGTTTGGCTTGGTGTGTGGGAGCGAAACGAACGGGCTATTGAGTTTTATAAAAAGATAGGTTTTGAGCGGTTCGGCTTTCATTACTTTCAGTTCGGCTCCGAACGCCAGCGGGATTATTGGCTTCAGAAACAGTTAATTGCTTAGTTGTTGGTTATTGGCTGATCATTAGTGTAGTCAACCAATGCCTCAATAAGTAATTATGCCGATTTAGTAAACATCGCATTCCGAAGTATGGGGTATTTTATATTGCTGAAAATCAACAGGTTAAATTCTATGTACTCCGGACTACTGTATTTAAACGTATCCTTATTTTTCTTAATTTCTTAACTGGTGATCAACAATTAAACCATTTATATCGGCAGCATTCTAACAGTCGTTCTTGTCGTAATGAAAAATTTCTATCTGGTTGTGCAGTTGTCTTGCTCACGCCCTCTTTGGGTGTGGTTGATACTCATGGCCGGATGTTCATTCAGCGCAGTTGCTCAGCATAATCCCCGCCCGAAGAATCCCGTCACGAAAGAGCAAGTCCCTACTCCTGTAGCGCCTACTCTCTTGCAGATCGATACGCTGGGGCATCAGCCAATTCGGCAAATAGCCGTAGATTCTTTAGCGCTGATTCATTCACTGGCAACGATTCGGGCCAGTTCCGTAGCCGATAGTGTTTTGCAGCAGCGCGACAGTGTTTTTTATAGCCGTCTGAAAACCAGAATGTATAAGCACCGACTGACGCGGCAGTTGTATGATGCTGTTTTTCAGGATGTGTATAACAGCCGGGCAAAGACCGGTGAGGTGAACCAGATTGAAGCAAATCCCTTTAAAGCTTTTGAAGGGAAGATCATTGGCGATATTTATATCAAACGACTTGGCGTATTTGGGCAAACCGTATATGACACCCTGCGTAAACCCGCCAACTGGGTGGAGCGTACGGGCAATCGCCTTCACTTTAATACCCGCGAGCATGTTATCCGCAACTCATATCTACTCTTCCAGCAGGGCGATGTACTTGAACCGAATGTGCTTCGCGACAATGAACGATTGCTGCGAACTACGTCTATTTTTCACGATGCTCGTATTCTGGTTTTGCCGCGTCCGAATAGTAAACAGTTTGTGGACGTCTACGTGATTACCCAGGACGTCTGGTCACTGTTGCCCAATGGCGGATTTGGTGGCTTGACCAATTTCAGTCTGGGCTTCGATCAACTCAATTTCAGAGGGTTGGGGCACCATCTGTTTGCACAGGTAGCCTATTCGGGTACAGACCCACGCCAGAAAGTAGAATACCAGGGTCGGTACACGGTCCCATTCATCGGAAAGACTTTCCTGACGGCCGAAGCCAGCCTGTTGTATCTGCGCGATTTGAAACAGGCAGCAATTAAACTGTATCGCCCTTTTCTAACGCCTGACATGAAATATGCGGGGTCAATCGAGCTGAATCATACCCAGATCAATAACCGGCTTGTTACCCGAAATGACAGCGTGTTGCTGGTGCCACTCAGCTACAACTACTCTGATATCTGGATTGGTCGCTCCTTTCGACTCTTCTATAAGCAGCGCGATTCTGACGAAAAGGGCCGTTCGCGCCTTATTGTGGCCTTGCGAAATACAAGCTATACCTACAAAACACGGCCTAACGTAACGGCCGATACAAACCAGGTCTACCAGGATAGCCGGACCACCCTGTTCAGTGTAGGGTTCTCCCGTCGCAAGTACGTTCGGGATGTATTAATCTACGGCTTTGGCCGAACAGAAGACGTGCCTATTGGCGAAACAGTGGCGGGGGTCGTTGGCTTCGACAATGCCGAATTAGGGCAACGGCTTTATACTGGTCTGAATTTTTCGCAGGGTCGGTACGTTCGCGGCCTTGGATACGTTTACGGGCTGGTTAATATGGGCGGGTACATCCGGAATAGTCGGATCGAGCAGGGCGTTTTCTCGTTCGAATCCAATTACTTCAGTTTGTTGATGAATACAAAGTGGGGAAACATGCGCCACTTTTTCAACACACGTTACACGACTGGTATTGGTCGTTTTAGCAACGAATACATTACGTTGGGCAGCAACAGCGGAGGAATCACGACTGATGGTATCGGTATTAACAGCGATGCCCTGCGGGGTACGAAGCGCTGGCTAATCAATTACGAAAACGTTCTGTTTTCCCGCTTGAACCTGGTTGGGTTCCGGGTTGCTTTTGTTACATTCGTTAACCTTGGCCTGACCAGTTTTCCTGAGCGCCCTTTATTGAGCGGGCCTCTGTATCAGGGGTATGGCATCGGGTTTCGACTACGAAACGAAAACCTGACTTTTAATAGCTTTCAAATACGGCTCACCTATTATCCAAATATTCCAGGTAACACAATTCCCTTCCGTCAGTCGTTTGAAGGGATTCAAACCCTGAGACTGCGCGATTTTGATTTGTCGGCACCCCAGATTGTCCCGTATCGCTAAAAATAATAGCATATAATGTAGGAACATTAAATACATATACATTATATTTGTAGCATGTCTATAGAAACTGACATCAAACAAAGCACTCCATTCAAATCATCGTATCATCGGGTGATTGTGAATTTAATGTATACCAGCAACTGGCTGGCCGCTGGCCAAACGCAGTTACTGAAGCCATTTAAACTTACTTTGCAGCAATACAACGTGTTGCGAATTCTTCGTGGTCAGTTTCCCGGCCCAATCAAAGTATCGGACATTACAGAGCGCATGCTCGATAAAATGTCGAACGCGTCTCGATTGGTCGATAAACTGGTTGCCAAAAAACTGGTTCTGCGCACGGAATGCCCCAGCGATCGCCGGGCGGTCGATGTGATCATCACGGAGAAAGGCCTCGATTTACTGAAGCAGTTAGATACGCGGCAGGCCGAATGGGATTCGATGCTGCAGGAAAAGCTTACCGCCGATGAAGCCGCATTACTTAGTCAGTTACTTGACCGGTTGCGGGTTTAATTTACGTTGCTTGATAATTCTTTACCTATTTTCCATTTATTAATCTACTTACGAACCAATGAAAAAAGTTACGATGATCGCTGCGCTGATGTTCGCTTCAGTAGGCGCTTTCGCTCAAAACTGGACGCTTGACAAAGCACACTCTAACTTAGGCTTCACGGTAACACACATGATGTTGTCGGAAGTTGACGGCAAATTCCAGAATTTCGATGTAAAAATGACATCGGAGAAAGCTGATTTTACGGATGCCAAAATCGACTTGACTGCCGATGTAAGCAGCATCAACACGAACCAGGAGAAGCGTGACGGTCACCTGAAAAGCCCCGATTTCTTCGATGCGACCAAGTACCCAAACCTGGAGTTTAAAAGTAAGTCGATCAGCAAAGTGTCGGGCAACAAATACAAACTGATGGGCGACCTGACGATGCACGGTGTAACGAAACCCGTAACGCTCGACGCAGTGATCACCGGTCCTGTTACCAACCCACAGAACAAGAAAACCTTGGCTGGTTTCAAAGTGACCGGCGAAGTGAAACGTGCTGACTTTACGTTGGGTACGGTTCCTGCAGCCGTTGTTAGCGACGAAATCTCGATCCGCGCTAGCGGTGAGCTGGTTAAGGCTAACTAAGCTATCCTGACTTTTTTAGTGAAATCCCTGGTATCCAACGATGCCGGGGATTTTTTTGTGACGCGGCTTTCAACCGGTTTACATCCTGTCAATCCTGTTCAGAAAATACTTACACCACAAAAGCCGGAAAATCATCCAGAAACTGCACATCGGCTGTAGTGTGATCAATGCTACAGCAGTAGTGCATCAGACCGTTGGAGATGACCAGATAGGGAGCCTTATGCACATGATTGTATCGGGCAATCTGATCGAATACAGACTGGGTGAGAGGAATGTGGGGCGCCTTACATTCGACTACCAAAAACGGCAGCCCCTGCCGGTCGAAAACCACCACATCTGTTCGTTTCTGGGTTTGATTCAGGGTTAATCCCCCTTCGGTGCGTATCAGTGCTTTAGGATAAGCGTAGTGCGTAAGCAACAGATTGACAATATGTTGTCGAACCCACTCTTCGGGCGACAACCGGACGTACTTCCGGCGTAGTGAATCGAAAATATAGCGTTTCCCTTCGACTTGTTTAATTTTACAGTCAAAAGTTGGGAGGTTCAGCGCAACCATACCTCAAAGATAGAAATTAGTAAGATGGGTGTAGTAAGTGAAGTAGGTAAAGTGGAGTAAATAAGTAAGCCTCCACTGCACTGCCGACTTCACCATTTAACTGCTCTTCCATTCGACTTACTTCACTCACAAATAATGAAAACAAAAGAAGAAATCGTACAGAACTGGTTGCCCCGATACACGGGAACCCCCATTGAGAATTTCGGTGAATACATTTTGCTGACCAATTTCATCAACTATGTCGAGCTATTTGCTAAAAAGTTCGATGTAGAAATTTTTGGAATGGGGCGGGCGATGCAAACCGCCACAGCCAACAATATTACCATCATAAACTTTGGCATGGGGAGCGCCATGGCAGCTACCGTGATGGACCTGCTATCGGCCGTTAGTCCAAAAGCTGTCCTGTTCCTGGGTAAATGTGGCGGGTTGAAAAAAACGCAGATTGGGGACCTGGTATTGCCCATCGCGGCTATTCGCGGAGAAGGAACCAGCAACGATTACATGCGCCCTGAAATTCCAGCTCTGCCATCTTTCCGGCTGCAACGGGCAGTATCATCGACCATCAAGCGATACGAACTGGATTACTGGACCGGCACTGTATACACAACCAACCGGCGCATCTGGGAGCACGACGAACAGTTTAAAGATTACCTGCGCGAAATTCGGACAATGGCCATTGATATGGAAACGGCAACCATTTTTACCGTCGGTTTCGTGAATTCCATTCCCCACGGCGCTCTCTTGCTGGTATCCGATAACCCGCTGGTGCCGGAGGGTGTCAAAACTGAAGAAAGTGATAAACGGGTAACGGGCCAGTTCGTGAATATTCACCTGGAAATCGGTATCGATGCCCTGCTCGAACTCGAATCTTCCGGCGATTCGGTGAAACACTTGCGGTTTGAATAGCGAAATCTACCTGTGTTTATTCTCACAGATATATATTGGTCGTTCAACTGGCAGGGTCATTTGGTAAACATAAGACATTTTATCCGTCTCAAATCGTCTGTTTTTACGTAAATGCGCCAAAATGTCATTCGCTTTTATGGCTAATCGAACTAATTAAGACAAAATGGCACTGAGAAGAGGAAATTTGAATTTGGTATACCATTTGAATAAGGGTGTATGTGTTTGATCGTAAACAACCATTAAAACTAAATAAGAACATGGCAACCTTAGTTCGATATAATAACTTCCCTACCTTCTTCAACCCTTTCTACGGTCGTCCCGTTATTAACCGGTATCAGAATACCACACCCAACGTGCCAGCCGTAAATGTGAAAGAAACCGAAACTGCGTTCCTTCTTGAGTTAGCGGCTCCTGGTCTGAAAAAAGAAGATCTAAAGATCAACGTAGAAAACAATAAGCTGACGATTGGTTATCAATCGGAAGTAAAAACGGAAGAAACCGCCGAGAAATTCACCCGGCAGGAGTTTGGCGTCACGTCGTTTGAACGCAGCTTCCGTTTACCAAAAACGGTCAATGCCGATGCCATTAAAGCGGCCTATACCAATGGTATTCTGACCGTTGAATTGCCTAAAGTAGAAGTGAAAGAAGAGAAACTGGTAAAAGAAATTGTCATTGCCTAAGGGCAAGCAATGACAATAGCCTGGTCATACAGGCTGTTTATTAAAAATAAGGTGATGGCTTAAAAGGCCATCACCTTATTTTTTTGCGGTTTCAAGAACGCATTACCTCAATTGACTAATTTACGCTTTAATTTCTGCCAGCGGGAAGGTGCTTTTGTGATGACCAGCCCTCCCCCGGAGATCGTTCGTGGCGGCTCGGGTTCCTGAAGTATGATATCCTGCAAAGCAACCGAACAAGTTGACGGTGATACGTTGAATGTAGTAGTTCCGAGAAGCCGTACAGGAGCGTATGCTCGCACGGTTAGGCGCGCAGGCTGTAGCGCTGCCGGAATCGTTAGGGTGTAATTTCCAAGGCTGTCTGTTTGTATTTGCCAGACTTTACCTGACTCGGTAACCGATACATAAGCCTGTGGCACCGGCGACTGACGGCCGCTAGAATCCATAAACAGTACCCGACCGTCTATACTCAACGCTGTTGGGGGAGAAACGCTTTGCCGGGCAGGAAGTTCTGCGATCGTAAAAGCTGGTCGTACTGACGTTGGTGGCGCTGGTTTAATAACTGGTTTAACCTGAGCACGTGCCGTTTGCCAACCGAATAAACCCATGGTGATCAACCCAAGCCAATGACGCCAGGTCGAGGCTATGCCCGGCTTCGATAAAGCGAGTGGGCGATCTAACTGGTCACTTCGGACGCGCCCGCAACTTGTTTCCGAAACCTTACCAAGCAACCGCACCAATTCCTGATCCGACAGAGCCGTATAATCGACTACCGTTTTCTGGCAACTGGCACAGAAACGGCCTTGTTCGTTCGGCTGCATATTGTCCCAGCGTTCATGGCAGGGCTTCGGAATCTGGATCGTTAGACTGCGCACAAGTAAAGGGGTTGGGAGTCAGAAAACAACAGCGAAGAGATAACACGGCCAACACGGTTTCGTTTCAGAAAAATCAACGGTTTATCGTATTCATAAACGCTTCCAGCTTTCGAACATCCAACTGACCATTCGTTCGCACGCCACTGCAAATGTCAAGGCCAAAAGGGCGTACCGATTCAATCGCTTCGTTAACATTCTCTGGGTTCAGGCCACCAGCCAGAAAAACCGGCACCGGTGACTGCTCCACAATCTGACGGCTCACCTGCCAGTTATGTATCCGACCAGTGCCGCCTAGTTCTTTTACGGCTAGATTGGGGTTGCCCGAATCGAGGAGTAAGGCATCGGCACCCTGTTGAACAGCAAGGAGGGCTTCATCAATATTTTTTTCGTCGATGACGTGAATAACCTGAACCAGCTTGACGGCTGGTAGGGCAGCATGGAGTTGAGCGTAGGTATCGGCGGGGACAGCGTCTACGAGTTGGATGGTGTTGGCACCTACGCGCAGTTGATGAGCCAGAATATCCGCTACATTGGTTTCGCTGGTGAGCATAAACGTAGCCAGGGGCGGGGGCGTTGCCCGGACAATTTGTGCAGCCAGTTCATCGCCCACGACGCCGGGGCCGCTGGGCATACGACCCACCAGGCCAAGCGCATCGGCACCGAGACGAATCGCTGACCCGGCTTCGGCAAGGCTGCTGATACAACAAATTTTAACCCTTATTCGGAACGGAGCCTGCATGGTTTTGGGTTGATTAAGCAAACACTCAGGCGGTAAATATAGTATACGCCGACAATAGTATGGCTCAACAGTCTCCGGTCGACACCTTCGCATCCCTTCGCATTCCTGAATTTCGTTATTTTGTGATGAACAGTTTCCTGATTACGGCTACGCTGTTGATTCAGGAGGTTACGCTGGGGTATGAATTGTATAAAATTACCCACGATCCACTAATGCTGGGGTTGGTTGGGCTGGCCGAAGCCATTCCGTTTATTGCGCTGTCGTTATTCGGAGGCCACTTAGCCGACCGCCGGGACAAAAAGCGTATCCTTCAATGGAGCCTGCTGGTCATTCTACTAGGATCGGTTATTCTGTATCTGGTCTTCCAGCCCTCGGTCGCGGTAGGCTTGTCGCAAACGGCGCGGCTGGCTACTATTTATGGGGTGCTAATGCTGATAGGAACCGCCAAAGGGTTTTATTCACCCGCCAGTTCATCGCTAAAACCCTTTTTGGTACCGCGCGAACTTTACCCGAACTCGGCTACCTGGAGTAGCTCATTTTGGCAGGCGGGTGCAATTATAGGGCCGGGTCTGGCGGGCTTTCTGTACAGTTGGGTTGGCTTTGACAACAGCCTGATTGTGGTGATTGCGCTTCTGGTAATTTGCTTTCTGTTGATTTCACTCATTGAACGCAAACCCATGCCGGTCAATGACTTGCCTGTCCTGAAGCTCAGCGAAAGTCTGAAAGAAGGGTTTCGGTTTGTCTTTAAAACCCAGATTGTTCTGTACGCTATTTCGCTCGATTTGTTCTCTGTACTATTTGGGGGCGTCGTAGCCATATTGCCGGTCTTTGCCGAAGATATTTTGAGAGTAGGTGCAGAAGGACTGGGCTTTTTGCGGGCCGCTCCATCCGTTGGAGCACTGCTGACTATGGCCTACATGACAAAACACCCACCCACTCATAATGCGTGGCGAAATATGCTACTGGCTGTAGCGGGTTTTGGTATAGCCACTATTGTGTTCTCGCTTTCAACAAACTTCTACCTGTCGCTGATCATGCTTGGCCTGACAGGCGCGTTCGATAGTGTGAGTGTGATTATCCGGCAAACGATTCTACAGATTTTCCCGCCCGACCACATGCGGGGGCGTGTGGCGGCCGTAAATGGAATCTTCGTTAGTTCATCGAACGAAATTGGCGCGTTTGAATCAGGCTTGCTGGCCCGACTATTAGGTACCGTTCCGTCTGTAATGCTTGGGGGCGTCGTTACACTGGCCGTTGTCGCTTATGTATACGCGAAATCAAAGGAGTTGTTCGCCGTTCGATTGAGTTGAACTTTTGATAATGAATAATGTATAGTGAAAAATGAACGCTGAAAATCAGAAGCTTATTCATCATTATACTTTATTCATTATCCATTCCCTTAAATGGGGCTGTCAGGCGTAGGCAGGTATCCGATGGAAATCACAAATGAACTCGTCAATATCTATCTGCTCATTGAGCAGAACACGGGCGTTAAAAATCTCCCAGAATAATTCATCCGAGATCTGGTAATCACGTTGCAGCCGAATCATATCCCGGATGCTTGCTTTGAGTTGGTTGACCGGTGTTTGAGCCTCAAGAGAGCGAAATTGGGCAGTCTCCATAACCTGTTGTTGTTAACGTGCGAAATTTTTAAACACCCCAGTTACTCTATTGTTTTTAAAGAAAATATAATCATTTGCCAACTGGTTAGAAAAATCATATTCTTCCTTTTACCTGGACGGCGGAAGTCAACAATTAACCCGGCACGATGCAACTATTTTTTTTTAAATCTTTCAACCAATTGATAATCAATCAACCTATGAAACACATCAACCTTTTTTTTGCATTGGCAATCGGTAGTATCGGCTTGCTGGCCCTAACGCCATCTATGCGCCCAAAACCGATGAAGTTGGTAAAAGTATGGGAAACCGATACAACGCTCCGTACACCTGAATCTGTTCTTTACGATGGCGATAATACGCTTTATGTGGCCAACATAGACGGAAAACCGGATGCATTGGATGGTAGCGGGTTCATCTCAAAAGTAACGCTCGACGGCAAAATCGAGAACCTGCGCTGGACATCGGGGCTCAATGCGCCCAAAGGAATGGGTCTCTATAAAAATCGGCTTTATGTGACAGATGTGTATCGACTGGTGTGCATCAATACCGAGAATGGCCAGGCAGAAAAAACCTGGGACGGTGTTGGAAAAGACGCTTTTCTGAACGACGTAACGGTAGCGAAAGATGGAACGGTCTATGTGTCAGATAACCGGAATGACAAAATATACCGACTGAAAGACGAAAAGTGGGAAGTCTGGATGGAAGGGGAGCAACTTAACAAACCCAACGGTGTGCTGGCTGTCGGGAAAGACAAACTTATGGTTGGCAGCACGAAGACCGGTGCTTTGCGCTCGGTCGATTTGGCGACCAAAACCATGACGACCCTGGCCGACGGGATGAATGCCACCGATGGTATTGTGCCGGAAGGAAAGGGGAATTATTTCGTATCTGACTGGAATGGTCAGGTTTTCCATGTCAACGCCGATGGCTCTAAAGAGCAGCTGCTCGATACGCGCGAGCAAAAAATCAATGCGGCCGATATTGATTATGTCGCCCGCAAAAAACTGCTGATCGTCCCAACGTTTTATAAAAATTCCTTAGTGGCCTACCGGGTTGAATAATGTAGAGACGCAACCCCTTGCGTCTCCCATGCGGCAGCAATTTGTACTAAGAGAAAAACCATCCGGAGAAGAGCCATCCGGGATATGAGACCGCACCGGCGGACCGGCAAGGGATTGCGTCTCTACTCATCCAGATCCTCATCATCGTCCTCACCGCCGGTGATGATTTCTGCCAGACCGGATATGGCCTGATCTATGTAATCCATGACCTCGGTCAATCGCTTGTGATTCAAGTCGTCCTGATCGCCGATGCCGACGACGGTTAACACATCAAACGATAAGCGGGATAACTCTCCGCCAATACGTCGTAAGTCGTTTCTGGTTTCTTCAGGTAACGTACTCATAAAATAACGTGAATAATGGATAATTTTTGGTGTAATAGTATATAAATCAGGCAATTGTAT
>CAXTJJ010000042.1:0-19257 GCA_964244155.1 uncultured Spirosoma sp. | reverse complement strand
GATGAACCTGCCCGACGAAAAGGTATTTAATAACATCCAGAAATACGGAAACACAACGGCAGCCTCCATCCCCATTGCCCTAACCGAAGCCTTTGAACAAGGCCGTATCAAGCCCGGAGACCTGGTCTGCCTGGCAGCCTTCGGCAGCGGCTTCACCTGGGCATCGGCATTGATGAAGTGGTAATAAGTCGGTAAGTGGCTTCGCCTAAGTCGGTAAGTCAGTAAGTGGCTGACGCGAATGTATTGCTTTCGCGTCAGCCACTTACTGACTTACCGACTTAGGCGAAGCCACTTACCGACTCAATTAATACGTTCCAACTGACAGCATCACCAGCGTACAGGCTTCAATCGGCTCAATGCCTTCGGCTCGTAATTGACGTTCGAACTCCGGGTTTTCGGCACCGGGATTAAAAATAACCCGACGGGGCTTCAGACTTTTTATATAATCGTACAGGGGTGGCTGGTTCTGCGGCCCTACATACATCGTTACAGTATCAATATCGTCAAGTACAGGGCGACCCGTCTGAATCGGACGGCCTTCGATTTGCCCTTCACGTGAGCCAATTAACTCAATATCGTGCCCGTGACGCAGGAGACTATAGGCGGCTAAATTGGCATATCGGCCAGATTTTTCGGTTGCCCCTACAACTACTGTTTTCTTTCCGTTTGTATTCATAGCTTCGGCAAATTGCACATAAAGTGATCGTGCAGTCCTATAGATAACTAAAACAGTCCTGTATCGGTTTACATCCCTATCTACATTATCCACAAGAGGCAGTCTTGGACCCGGTTTGGCGACATAAGAATTACTTAGGTTTTTGAATTTTTCCGCTTCTCTAAAAATTCAGGTAACCATTTCAGCTTATTCTTGTTAAGAGTCCATTAATACTCGTCAAAGGGCGTCTGACAGGAGCGAAGTACACCGATCTATTAGTGTATCCTGTTTACATGTTTCTTTTCAGTCAGTACATTTATTCAGGTCGGTAGTAGGTTATTGGAAATAGCTACGCCTAAAAATTGCTTCATTCATGAACGCCAAAGAGAGCCAGAGTTTTTGGAACGAGAAGTGGGTAACAATTGAATTTGAGGGCATCGAAAACCCACCTCATTACGAGGTCTCAAACTATGGTCGGTTACGTAGTTTTCAATCGGCATCGGCAACGCGCTCTGGTACGGTCGCGAGTCCAACTACCAGCAAATTCATAAAAGGCTCTGTTATTCAGGGGTATCGTTCATTGAACATTCGGTCGGGTGGCAAAACCCTGAATCGATATGTTCATAAGTTGGTAGCTGAACATTTCGTTACCCGCGACCAGCCTGAGCAAACGTTCGTTATTCATGTCGACCACGACAAAAAGAATAACTATTATCCAAATCTTCGGTGGGTGACGAAGGATGAGATGATTGAGCATAATCGAAATAACCCAAGTCTCAAAAATCGCCAGTTACCCCGTCAAACAAGAAATTATAAACTCACGGAGAGTAAAGTAAGAATCATTAAGAAGCTGCTGCTCAACGACAAGAATCGGCTGAAGATGATTGCCAAGCAGTTTGGTATTACCCATACGCAACTCAATCGTATTCGGTCAGGAGAGAATTGGAAGCATGTTAAAATAGACTAGTCTTACACACCCGAAAGACGCTTACGGGAGACTTTGTCAGTAATGAACAGCTCCCACTGCCAGAGGTCCCGGAACCCCTGCCAGTGGGAGCGATACAAAGAAAGACGTGCCAACGTCGTCGGTTGTCTCAAACCAAATAGTACCTCCGGCATGTTCAATACCTCGTTTGGCAATGGCCAGCCCCAGACCCGATCCACCCCGTTTTGTACTGAAATTCGGCAGAAATACTTTGCTTCTGATTGCTTCGGGTATGCCCGCCCCATTATCGTGGATCTCAATTTGTACGGCATCACTATTTGTATACAACCTGAGATCTATTTCAGGCTTACGTCCTGCGGGTACCGACTGAATGGCATTGATAAGCAAATTGGTCAAAATCCGGCCAATCAGTTGCCGATCTCCAACAGCCATAACCGGCCCGTTTGAAATTTGCCGACGCAGCGAAATTCGTACATCGTCGGCATATAAATCAGCCGTTTTGTTGAATACCCCTGTTACCTCAAAAACTTCTCTTTTAGGTAACGGCATTTTCGCGAATTCAGAGAACGACGTAGCTATATCGCTGAGGTTATCAATTTGATCCAACAGGGAGTCAAACGTTCGTAAAATAATTCGGCGAGCCGGGTCATTAGCTCCACCCGACGCGTCGTTCGATGTTGGGAACGTTCGCTGCAAATGTTGCAGCGTTAATTTCATAGGAGTTAACGGATTTTTGATTTCATGAGCTACCTGCTTTGCCATCTCCCGCCAGGCCGATTGCTTCTCGGTTTGCGCCAACGCCTGTTTGCTTTCTTCCAGCTTCACCAGCATCCGGTTGTATTCCCGGATAAGCAGTCCAATTTCGTCGTCTGACTGCCAGATCAGGGGATCGTTCGGCCGTTCAAGGTTTGTTTTCCTGATCTTATGCGTCAATAATCTCAGTGGCTTCGTCAATACGTGTGATGCGAAATAAGACAAGACTAGAAAGAACAGAAACAAGGCAGTAAAGATGCTTAGTGCCGAGGCTATCACTTCAATAATCTGACGATCGAGTTCGGGCCGGGCATAAAAGTACGGAATGCTCAACACACCCAACAGTCGTCCGTCAAACGATTTTATTCCTGAATAGGCCGTCCGATATTGCTTACTTCCCAATGATTCATTGAGCAGCTGTTCGTTTTCCTTGTCTTCAATAATGTGAATGTATGCCTCAGGGTTAATGTATTTGGAGAGATAGCCACCTTCATAAATAATTGGCCGCGTAGAGGTATAAAGCCGCCCCTGCGTATCAAATAAGTTGATGTCAATATCTGCATCGCGGGCTATTTTACTTAGTTCCTCTTCCATAGACGCTTTACTGCGTTTTTGCGCGTGTAAGTGTTCATCTAAATACGGTAGAAAGTTTGCGGCAATATTCCGTGTATTACTGATGTACGTGCTTTCCTGATTGGCAATGTAATTTGATGTGATCACATTTACGATGATCACAATCACCAGTAAAAGAGGCAGAAAAAAGGCTACATTCAACAGAATCTGAATGCGGGTCGAGTAGTTGACGCTGAACTGTGAAAATCCGTAATTGATGGCATAGCCAAGAATAACAATTATAACCGTCAGCACGAGCAGTAGATACAGAAACGAAAAGTTGGAAAATATATTCCGAAACGGGTATTCTGCCGACGAGACTACAATGATTCGTCCATCTTTGCCACGTTGTGCCACATGCTGATAGCCACTGCTGGCGACACCACTCTCAAACAAGGCTGAATTATCTAATAAAGAGAGATCAAATTTTCGGTCGTAATTATAGCTACCGGCTGTGTATAGTACCTGATGTTTCTTTGCTTCGGCCAGTGAACGGTTCCCGATGTGAGGACCACTAAAAAATGCATAGCTATAGGCTTGTGTATCGGGGTTCTGCGTGAACTTTGTATCGACCAGTAATTCCGGATAGACACTTTTGGCCCGTTCGTTGCGCAGACGAAAATCAAGTACTATATGGCCTAATATAGTTTGAGAATCAGCTGATTTCAGTTGATTTGGCAGTGGCTGCGTTCCCCCTTTTTGAATAGTGGTAAAGCATAAATATTGCTTGACAAATTGATTGCCAACTTCGTTTATGAAATAAATACCAGCGTATTCGGTTCTGTAATCAGGCTTCCGATAACGGTCTGTAAACGTGGCAAATGAAGCAGCGTTGGAACTGTTGTCGAGCGGCCGACCATTGGCCCGGAACGAAAATACCTCAATTTCATACTTGTCAAAGTATTTATCGAGATGTAAACTTTTAATCCGCTGTTGGATACGTTCCCGCACAAGCAATGTATCGGTTTGCAGCGCTTTACCGATATCCGCGTCTTGCTGAATAGACTCCTGCGCTTTACTCATTAAAAACTCACCGAACTCATCGTTTTCGGCCAGGAGCTGCGTGGCAAACTCCTGCTCATGGAGCAACTGCTTTTTAACCTCCTGATTATAAACCACATAAGCCGTCATTGCAGCGTAAACAAAGGCGGCCAAAAACAAATAGATCGATGTCTTGTAGCGAAATGAATAAAGTGTTTTGGGGAACTGACTGGCAAAAATGGCTAGAAAATAAACGCCATTGAGCAAAAAGATACTGTTTAATGGCCAGTCAAATATGAACCAAAGTCCACCACTGATCAAGGTACCTGCCAGAATCAACACAAGCCCCAGGCTAATCTTATGCCGGTTATACCGTAAAAACAGGCTCGCCAGCAGGTGTGTGATCAGAAAGTAAATGAATGAAATGGTAATGAAAACAATCAGGCAAACGATCTTGAGAAAGGAAAAACGAATATTAAGGGTAATATCCAGCGTAAACTGCGACTTTTCGTAAATATTATTGAGTTCAACGTAGCAAAGTGTAAAGACTCCATAACTGATCAGCACACACAACACTGAAACAACCAGTTGGAGCCAATTTGGAAGCCGCAGGAGTGACGTGTAGATAGCTGAGCGATAATAGTACCGAACCCAGTAAAATGCCAACGCAACAACGACCAGCGTATTCAGCAATAAATCCCCTAATGAGGGAACCAGCACCGAAGACGCGTAGAATTTAGGATTAAACAGGTCAATCTCAAAAAACAAAAACGGAACACCAAAATAGAGCATAACTGCCCGCAGCAATAGCAAATAGGCAGCAGCCAGCATAAAGCTGACTTCGTATTTCCGTTCCCGCTTCAACCGAAGCATCAGTTGAAGCGTGTACAGACCCAGAAAAATTACGCCTAGCGTAGCCAGGATGACTGTATTAACAGGGGTAGAATGATTCCGATACACATCGACTTTAGGCGGCACTACCGAAAACAAAAAAGCTGATGCATTGTCATAAATAGCCTGAAACGTATTCAGTCGTTGATTCGAAACAGCGATGGGATCAAGCGAGAACAAATCGGGATTGTAGCCTGACTGCAAATAGGTATTGCTGCTGTGGTAATACCGATAAATATTGATGAGTGAAAATACTTCCAGATCGTTTCCCCCTGTTTCGACTCGTTTATGGCTAACGATGTATCGTTCTTTTCCAAAGTCAACCAACTTTGGCGTTATAACCGGGGCAAGTCTGACGAAATCGGGAATAAATCGGTGATCGGACCAATAAACAAGCTGCTTGTTACGAAAGACAAAATAAGGATACCGAGTTGGTCTGCTTAAGTCCGCAAACGTAGGCATTGCCTTGCGTTTCAGTAAAGCCGCTACGCTGTCAAGTTCGGTAGCGCTAACCCGTAATTCTTCCTTAACCCGTTGCTGGACAGAACTTAAATATTGCTCATCTGTGGCCCCCGGTGCATTCTGCTCTAACAAAAAGAAGCATAGTACCGATAAGGTTACAGCCAATACAGCTAACAGCAAAAAAATATGTTCTTCAATGCGTTTCACAAAACGTATATATTGGCCTTAGCTTACTTAGCCCTAAAATCATGCCAGAATTTTAGGAACAATCCGTTCTAAGCTATTAATGTCAAATGTTTTTTTGAATACGCTTATCGAAATCTCCTAATCGATTGATGGTCAAGCTTTTTCAACAGTAAATCCACCTGGCTCATAGCCAATTTCTGCTCCTAAAACATACAGTAAATGTTTGCGATCAATAATGACCTGTACACCTTCCACGTTATACACTTCGTCGGCGGGGCCCGGTACGTCAAAGCCTAATAACCAGGATGAACCGCAACCACCGCCCCGAACACCAACGCGCAAACCGTATTCTCCGGGAATTTTATTGGCCTGTAACGTGTCCAGAATCTGTTGACGCGCTTCAGGGCGAACTATAACGGGATTATCCAGCATATAAAATATTGATAAACACAAGCGCTGTCTTTCATTATCAGGTGATTAATAGCAGCTCGTTACCGTAAAATTACCTTTTTCCCTAAACAACGTTTCCTTTTATGGATTTACTGAGTGATTTTTTGAAGTTGATTGTTCCGGCCGGTCTGGTTTTATACGGCATGTATCTGACTGTCAAATTGTTGTTAGAACGCGAGGCAGACCGCCATGCGTTTGATGTTAAAAACCGCTATACCGATACGGTTGTCCCCATACGATTGCAAGCGTATGAACGAATGGTTCTGTTTCTGGAACGCATCAGTCCCAATAATTTATTACTTCGGCTGAGCGGTAGTTCGACAACCGTACTGGAATTCCAGCAACGGCTCTTGCAGGAAATTCGGGATGAGTACAATCATAACCTGTCGCAGCAGGTGTACATGAGTCAGGCTACCTGGGATCAGATACAAGGGGCAATGAACGACGTTATGGTACTGATCAATCAGGCATCGGGCGACACCCGCCCCGAGGCTCCCGCCCTCGAACTCTCCAAACGAATTTTCGAGCGAATTATCCAAAAAGACAGACAGCCTACTTACGACGCCCTTAAAGCCGTAAAGGAAGAAATTCAGGTGATGTTTATGTAAGGTAGCGCGGACAGTCTGCCATTGCGGTAGAAACCCGCGTTACTTAAAATATCCCTGCCGATAACGTCAACGCTTTTTGAAAGGCTTCCTGATTAAGGGAGAGGGCTATGCCTTCGGCAGCCAGGGTGTGGATGATTTCCTCAGTAGGCAAATTACCGGTAAGGGAATCAGCCGCCATTGGGCACCCGCCGAAGCCCCGCAAGGCACCATCTATTCGCTGAACGCCCGCCCGCAAGGCCGCCCTTACTTTAACAGGCGCATCGCCCGGAAGGGCGTGCAAATGAGCACCAAACTCAACTTGTGGAAATTCATCAATCAAGAGTGTAAACAAGTCTTCGATGGCTTGTGGGGTCGATGAACCAACGGTATCAGATGGGGCGATGATGCGAACCCCGAGTTGAACGAGTTGGGTTGTAAACCCGGCAACCAGATCGGGACCATAAGGATCTCCATAGGGGTTCCCAAATCCCATTGATAGATAAACGACTAGCTCTTTCCCAGCCCGAGTGCACAAATTCTGCATCTCAGCGACCTCGGCAAACGCCTGACTAATCGACTTATTGGTATTCCGCTGCTGAAACGTTTCCGAAACAGACAGCGGAAAACCAATATACTGAATTTGAAAATGAGCTACAGCCTGCTCCGCCCCCCTCAGGTTTGCAACAATGGCCAGCAACTTTGTTTGTGTTGCCGATAGATCAAGTCCGGCCAGCACCTCAGCAGTATCGCGCAGTTGCGGTATTGCCTTCGGCGACACAAAACTGCCAAAGTCAAGCGTATCGAAACCCACCGCCAATAGAGCGTTCAGATAGCGAATCTTGAGGTCTGTCGGCACAAAATGGGCCAGTCCCTGCATGGCATCACGAGGGCATTCAATAAGTTTCATCGACGTATTGGTTGACGTGCCAGCGCGGCCAGTACACCCATCACCAGGGCACAAATGGCCAGCCCACCGGCTTCGCGAGCCAGTTCAATGTTCATACTCCGCATTCCGACCTCGCTAAACAGAAAGCCTTCGAATACCGGAGGCCATTGATAAACAGCCGCCACAACAAACATAAGGGCCAGTAGCGCAAAAAACCACCACTTTCCTAAACCAGCGTAGGCCATAAAGCAGGCCACGGCAGCAATGCCATAAATTGGAACCCAAACCTCTGGATCGGGATCGTTGTACTGAACGGCGGCAAACAGAAGAAACAGTACGCCAAAAACAATGGATAAGGTCTTTCTCATCTTGACTAAAGCCAGGTGGGTGTAATTTTCCCTATAAGAACGCAATACGAGTGACTTACTGAACAGACTGCGTTCCTGCGGCAAAAAATTATTGACAATACTCAGCTACAGCGTTTGCGGCATCGGCATAACCCAATGTCTGGGCTTGCTTCAGACTCAGGCAACCGCTTTCCCGCTGGTTGTTGATGACCTGGGCAATGCCTAACCCATAAAACGCTTTCCCAAATTTTGGATCGGCGCGAACGGCTTCCTGAAAATCGGCGATAGCTCCAGTCAGGTCTTTCTCTGTAAACCGCAAATTACCCCGGTTGTAAAGGGCCAGCGCATTGTTCGGATTAAGCGAAATCGCCTTCGAGAAATCGGTGATGGCGGGTTGCGTTTGCCCTTGCGTGGCAAATAATTGACCCCGATTCAGGAAAAGCTCAGCACTGATTGTCTTACTCGTATCAGGAACAAGCCGAATCGCATCAGAATAATCTTTGAGCGCTCCGGCCTGATCATTCTGAGCCACTTTCATCAGGGCTCTGTTGTAATAAGGCCGGTAGTAATCGGGCTTTAGTTTAATAGCCTGCTCGTAATCAAGGGAGGCATTCGCATACTCTTTCAGCTCAAAATAAGCGACGCCCCGCGAGTTAAATGCTTCGACGTTTGACGAGTTTGATTCTATTGCCTGATTCAATACCTGCACAGCTTCTCGAAATTTGCCTTCTTTTAAATAAATTCGGCCCTGTTCAACGTCTTTGTCCGATGAACTACATGCACTGATACTGAATACGATACCAAAAATTAATCCTATTGAACACTTCATACTTACTTAATTTGACCGCAAAGGTACGGGTGAAATTTGGTCGTTTGACCAACATTTACTTAACTTTGCATCGGCAAATCGGTGCTACCAGCTCCTGCTGAATCCCCCAGGTCTTGACCGAAGCAAGGGTAGGTGGTCGTAGCGGTGAGACATTGGTTTGCCATTTTTTATTTCCGTCCAGTCAAGTTTCTTTTTGCCGAGCGATGGCGCTATGTAGCGGGTTATGCGTTTAGCTGTATTAAACCGCTAAATTTCCTAAGCCCTACATGGATTTACTTAACCAGCTTATCAATTCATTTCAACAGGCTTTTCCATCAACGCCTGCCAATCCGCAACAGCGGCCCAACGCCCCACTCCTGATTTGCTCCCCCGGTCGAGTCAACCTCATTGGCGAGCACACCGATTATAACGAAGGGTTTGTCCTCCCGGCAGCTATCGACAAGGCGATTTATTTGGCCGTTGGTCCGCGCCAGGATAATGAACTCCATTTTATAGCGCACGACCTCGACAAGTCGTATCAGGGCTCCCTGACCAATCTTACTCCAACGCATACCTGGGCCGATTACCTGCTGGGTGTTGTCTCACAGTTTCAGTTGGCAGGTCATAAAATTAGCGGCTTTAACTGTGTTTTTGGGGGTACGATCCCGATGGGTTCGGGCTTGTCGTCATCAGCGGCACTTGAAAATGGTGTTGGGTTTGCCCTGAACGAACTCTTCCAGCTCGGAATTGAGCGGGTAGATATGGTAAAATTATCGCAACGGGCCGAAAATGAATTCGTTGGTGCCAAAGTGGGCATTATGGACATGTTTGCCAGCATGATGGGCAAAGCCGATCACGTAATCAAACTTGATTGCCGGTCGCTCGACTATTCCTATGCGCCCCTACAAATGGAGGGCATCAGCGTGGTTCTCTGCGACTCTCGGGTGAAGCACTCGCTTGTAACATCGGAGTACAATACACGCCGGGCTGAATGCGAAGCGGGGGTTCAGTTCCTGCAAACGTTTTACCCCGAAATCAGGAGTTTACGGGACGTGACCATGGCCATGCTGGACCAACATCTGCGCGATACCCAACCCTTAATATACCGCCGGTGTGCCTACGTCGTTCAGGAAAATCAACGGTTGCTCGATGGCGTATCAGCGCTCGAAGCGGGCGATGTTGAGGCATTCGGTCAACTGATGTACGGCTCGCACGAGGGTTTAAGCCATTGGTATGAAGTAAGTTGCCCGGAGCTTGATACGTTAGTGGATATCGCCCGCCAGCAACCCGGTGTATTGGGTGCCCGAATGATGGGCGGGGGCTTTGGCGGCTGTACCATTAACCTGGTGCGCGAAGAAGCCCTTGACGATTTTACGAACCTGATTACCAAACAATATAAAGCCCGAACGGGGAAAGATACGTACCTTCACGTTTGCAAAATCCAGGACGGGACGAATGTAATTAGTTAGCCCGGTCATGTAGGCAGTTCTATTGGCTTCCATATCCGCTAACTAATGACTCGACTGTTTAACTGTATAACTGTTTAACCATGAAATTTTTCATTGACACAGCCAATTTGGCTGACATTCGCGAAGCCCAGGACATGGGAATTCTCGACGGTGTAACAACCAACCCTTCGCTAATGGCGAAAGAAGGTATTACGGGCAAAGACAACGTAATGCGCCATTACAAACAAATTTGCGAAATCGTACAAAGCGACGTTAGTGCCGAAGTTATCTCGGTTACGTACGACGAGATGATTAAAGAAGGTGAAGAATTGGCAGATATCGACGAGAACATCGTGGTAAAAGTGCCGATGAGTGGCGATAGCATCAAAGCGATCAAATATTTCTCTGAAAAAGGTATCCGTACCAACTGTACGCTGATCTTCTCGGCAGGACAGGCGTTATTGGCGGCTAAAGCGGGGGCTACTTATGTATCGCCGTTCGTAGGTCGTTTAGACGATATTTCGACCGACGGTATGGCGCTGATCGAACAGATCGTTACGATTTTCACAAACTACGGCTACACAACCGAAGTGCTGGCAGCATCTGTACGTCACCCAATGCACGTTATACAGTGTGCTGAGATTGGCGCAGATATCATGACCGCTCCCCTGAGCGTTATGAAGATGTTGCTCAATCACCCACTGACGGATAGCGGTCTTGCTAAATTCCTGGCCGACCACGAGAAAGCTAATCTTCCAGTGAAGTAATAATTTTTGAATTACGAGGTACGAGTTACGATGTCAAAACCGTAAATCGTACCTCGTAAATCGTAAATCATATGTTTTCGACGGAACCCGTTCTGACACTCGATCATGCCGACATTTACCAGGGGAAGAAACTGGTCTTAGGCGACGTATCGTTTCAAATCAACAAAGGCGACTTTGCCTACCTTATCGGCCGAACGGGCAGTGGTAAGACTTCCTTACTGAAAACATTATATGCCGATCTCTGGCTTCAGAACGGCAAAGGCTCCGTGGCGGGTTATGCACTCGATGCGCTCAAGCCCCGCGATGTTCCGCAACTACGCCGGAAAATAGGTATCGTTTTTCAGGATTTTCAACTGTTTTTCGACCGCTCCGTTGAAGACAACCTGAAGTTTGTCCTTAAAGCAACCGGCTGGAGCAATAAGGCCGATATGAACAACCGCATCGCCGATGTGCTCATGCAGGTTGGGTTAGGAACAGCACAGAAAAAAATGCCCCACCAGCTATCGGGGGGCGAACAACAGCGGGTCGTGGTTGCCCGCGCCATGCTGAATGAACCTAAAATTCTTATTGCCGATGAACCAACCGGCAATCTGGACCCGGCTGTAGCCGACCAGATCATGAAAGTATTTCAGGCAATCAACAACGCCGGAACTGCCATTCTCATGGCGACCCACAATTACGATCTCCTGCATAAATATCCGGCTCGTGTGCTGCGCTGTCAGGATGGACAAGTGCTCGAATTGAAAGGGTAACTACCACTCAGTTATCGTTTTGTGAGATACTGCTAACACTCTTGTTAGCTAATGCCTGCGTATGTTCGACAGCATTCGAACAGCCCCCTATGGCTTTGAGAGTGCCTGACTGATACCTAGTATATACCCCAAATTTTTAACTGCCCGTAAGCAAGACACGCTCTGTCGGCTTATTTTTGATGGTTATTAGGATGTTCTATACCCCGAATCGTCAAAAATACAGGCAGCATGTACATGCGTCCCAGGCTCGTCGCCTTATCCATTTTCTTATTGGTACTTTTAAGTAGTTACCCGCTTTTCGCCGAACCATACAGGAATAAACCTATTGATTCAAAAGCTACCAATGAGACAAAAGCACTCTATCATAATTTACGCAAACTAGCCAAAAAGCACATCCTGTTTGGGCACCAGCACGCCACTGAGTATGGACATGGCTGGGCTGGCGATGCCAACCGCTCTGATGTTAAATCAGTAACTGGGTCGCACCCGGCGGTGATCGGTGTTGATTTTAGCGGTTTATCTGGTCGGCCACCGGAGGCTATCGAAAAAGCGAAGGAATCCCTCCACAAGCAAATTACCGAAACATATGACCGGGGTGGCGTCACTACCGTGGCCTGGCATTTCTCGAACCCGGTCTCTCCGGGTGGATTCAATTGGGTAGACTCGGTTTCGGCACCGGCAGTGTCCTACCTTATTCCCGGCGGCTCCCACCACGAACAATACAAAGCAATCCTACGCACCATTGCCGATGTGGCACACTCGGTAAAAGGGAAAGATGGCACCCTGGCCCCTCTGATTTTCCGGCCCTACCACGAGTTCGATGGCGGGTGGTTCTGGTGGGGGAAGCCCCATTGCAAACAGGAGGATTTTGTTTCCTTATGGCGTTTTACGGTCTCATACCTGCGCGATAGCCTTCAGGTACACAATTTCATCTATGCCTTCTCACCCGACTGCCTGTTTAAAACAGAAGCCTCTTATCTGGAGCGGTATCCGGGCGACGAATGGGTCGATATGCTCGGCGTGGATAACTATGCCGATTTCGGTCGGAATGGCCGCTATAACGTGGCGGCTGGTGTTCAGAAATTGAAAATCGTGTCTGACTATGCCCGAAAATCCGGAAAGTTAGCGGCCTTCACCGAAACCGGTCTGGAATCGATTCCTGACACGACCTGGTGGACAAACACGTTGCTCAAATCGCTGAAAGCTGAGAACGTAAGACTCTCTTATGTACTCGTCTGGCGAAATGACAGGCAAAGTCCAACCCATTTTTACGCCCCTTATCCGGGTCAGGCCAGCGTTCCCGATTTTCTTCGATTTTACCAGGACCCGTATACCTGGTTTGAAACAGACTTGCCGAAAATGTATCGACGGAAGTGGTTTTTCTGATCTTATTGAACCGACTTTACACCTGCTTTTCTTAACCGATTCACCACAAATTCCCCTATTGATTTGCCTTGAGACTGCCCATTTTCAATGGCATCACGATAATGTATACCCCCATACAGCCGGGAAATAGCCGCTTCGGCAGCCGCTTGCCGAAACGACTTGAATTGTCGTTCGGGCAAGTCAAACAGCACCTCGGTATTGTCGGTAAAAGCAAAATTGTCGCCCATCAAGTACGTTAGTAATTCAGCAACGGCGGTGGAAATAACACTATGTCCGCTGGTGTATTCGGGAAAGGGTGGTGTTTGTAGAAGTGGTTGCCAGCGCACGTTGATGTGACGATTGATAACCGTTTCGGGGCGGATTCGGCTGCTCCGGTATTTTTCGTCCCAGCAACTGATAAACGCATCCATCAGGGTCATGGCCACCAACGACTGCACCATAATGGCCTTATCGAACGGCAAATGGGCTTTGGTGGTTGCAATACTCGTGATGTTCATCCAGTGCCCGCCGGGACTTATTTTTTTAAACCCGATGGACATGTGCCCCGATGTGTTGATCGCAAACGGATTGCAATCCCAGTACGAAGCAATAAAACGCTGTTCGTCGGTCAACTTGTTTCCTACCTCATACACCTCGTACGCTAGTTTATAGAACGTGCTGGTGGTGTCTTTGCTGAAAGTAACCGGGGGCTTGGGTTTGAACTGATTGCACGAGTCAATCAGCATGGGGCGGATAATTCGCCAGTGTGGTTCAATGGCTTCAATATAGCCCGGTGGCGTTGGGTACCAGAATCCATCGGCTTTGCTGGGTCGGTAACGCGTTCGGGCACTCAGGTTTCGGTAGTTATCGGTGGCGGCATACGCAACAATCTGTTTCGCTACAGCCTGCGCCGCGACAACCGATTGCTGAATGAGTTGGTCGCCGTATTTTTCACGCGTCAACAGGTCTATCAGCTTTTTTTCTTCGTCTTCCAACATGTAGCCCGACGGCAGGATCAGCCGTCCGGTTTCGAGAATACAGTAAAGAGCTGCAATCTGGTAGTTGTATGGCTCCTTTGTTTCCGGATGAATCGGTTTGAGACTCCGCACAAAAGTGGTTGGCGAAACAACCGACTTCTGATGTTGAGCGACCAGTTCATGGGCTCCCAACAGGCAATATGTGTAAAACCGACTGGCCGCAGGTGGATTTACGACATCATGAATCATAACCATCGTTACGGCAAATACGGTCGGCTGAAGATGTTGGCCCAGGTCCTGTTTACCAACTTCAGCCCTTACGGTTTGGCTCAGCCACAAAAAAAGGAGGAGTGTCCACTTCATGGCTTCTGCGTTTTGTAAACCTGTAACGGTTGATTAAACGCGCCAATGACCAGATAGGGTGTCTTCTTCACATCGATTTGGATAACCGATTTAACATCGCCTACGACCGACAACCCGGCATCACTCTGATTCACGTATGCAAAATCCCCTTTGCCGTTTCCCCTGAGCAGACAGCCATAGTTGGCATCCATGCTGCCAAGCTTTAAGCGGTTATCCGATTTATTACCCAGCAGTAAGATGTCCATACGGCCATCCTGATCAAAGTCGGTACTCACGATATTTGTTATGGGTGCAAACTGAGCCTGTAAGGGCAAAACACGCTTTTCGAATTGCCCGCTCTTATTCAGAAAACAAACCGAATGGCATTCTGTAGCCGTCAATTTTCGGGCTTTAGCCAGTTCGTCGGCCGGGAAAATATCGTTGACAGTAGCATTGGCATAGTCTTTATAAAAGGCAAACTTCTTGCGCATGGCATAAATCTGATCGTTCAGTTCATCCCGACTAACAAAGGGATAGGCCGTTCCCTGTACGTAAAAGCTGAAAAAAGGATCGACTGAGCCGTTGTTATCGAAATCGGCATAGACCAGTTCAACCGGCTCTTTTCGGGAAAATTTAATCTGCGTATTGCTCCCCAAATTACCGGCAAGAATATCGTTTTGTCCATCGCCATTCACATCGGCTACCGAGAGCGATAACCAGAATCCGTTCTCCTCTTCCGGGAAATACTGTTTCGTTTTGTCAATGAATCCCTCTTTCGTATTTCGGTAAATTTTTATGGACATGAATTCCCCGCAAAGAATCAGGTCCTTCCGACCATCGGCGTCCATATCGGCCCATTGAGCATCGGTTACCATACCCACCATCGCAAATGGAATGGCTACCGGCTTAAACTGCCCATTACCCGTATTTTCGAGTAAATACGAAACTGGTGTCTCCGGATAACGACCGGGAACTACCCGACCACCCACAAATAAGTCGAGGTCACCATCGCCGTCGTAATCGCAGGGACGAACGCAGGATTTACTACTGGCACTCAGGTTCGGCAAGGCTGTTTTCGCCAGACTTAGCCTGCCATTTCCATCATTGAGATACAGCTCGTCCTGAAGGGAAGCGGTATTCACCTCGAACAGAGAATAGCCGCCCTTAGCTACATACAGATCGTCGTAGCCATCGCCGTTGGCGTCAAAAAAAACAGCGGCCGAAACAGCGGATACGGCCTCATCCCCAATCGTTAAGCCATCTATTTTTTTAAACGCCCCGCTTGTCTGCTGCGTCCAGATGGCGGCCGTTTTGTTCTGATCGCCACTAATGAAAATATCTTCCAAGCCATCTTTATTGACATCGCCCTTTGCCAATACCGGCCCTGTGTGCGAGTACATCCACAACATGAGCGGCTGGCGTTTGAAATCATTTTCAGCATAGCCTTCGTGCGTATGGGCAAGAATAGGATCGACCCTGGCGAAAACAGTGGACGCCATTTTTTGAGTCGGCAACCCACTCGCCTTCGCAGCCGTTGCCGGTTGTTCTATATCCACTTGTTGATTGACGCCTATGCCCGTGAGTTTCTGCACCGTTTGATCTGGCCAGATGACCTTGATGGAATCAATTTTTGTGGCAATGCCCAAGCCAAAATGAAGCATTAGCGGCTGAGTGGACAGGTATCCTCTCACTGGGCTTACCTCCTGATATTGTAAATGCCCATTGGCATAAACCATCACCTTGGCCCCGATGGCCTGCTTATTTCCTTTAGCAGACGCCAGCTTTATCTGGATAAATCCATTCTTCGATTGCTCCCGGCTCATGTTCTGGTATACAAAAGCGGGCTCGTTGATGTTGTTGACAATGAGTTCCAGATCACCGTCATTATCCAGATCGGCATAGGCGGCCCCGCTGGAGATCGCGGGCGTTTGAATGCCCCACTCCCGCTGTTTGTTAGTAAACGTCAGGTCGTGATTGTTGCTGAATATGTAACTCAGCACTTTGGTCGACGGCATGGCTTTTACCAAATCCATCAACTGTATCGACTCGCGATTGATCGCTTTCTTGACCTTATAATCACCCCAGTATTTCAGAAAATCTTTGTTCGTGTAATCACGCAGGTAACCGTTCGTGATGAACAGATCCTTATAGCCATCGTTATCGAAATCAGCCAGTAAGGGCGACCAGCTCCAGTCGGTGTTCGACACACCCGCAAGCTGGCCAATCTCACTAAAGGTGCCATCGCCGTTGTTCAACTGTAGCATGTTACGCATGTATTGTTTCTGCAGATTTTGCTGCTGCATCAACTCAAACGACTCATAATTTTCCTGGAGCTGCAATAGTTTCTGCCGCCGATTATCCTCCGGCAGCATATCCAGCGACATGATATCCGGCAGTCCATCGTTGTTGTAGTCGGCAATGTCGATGCCCATCGAGAAGTGCGCCAGATGCCGGAAACAGGCCTGCGTTTCATCTTTGAAGCTGCCGTCTTTCTGGTTTATGTACAGAAAATCCGGCTCGTTGTAATCGTTGGTCACGTACACATCCGGCCAGCCATCCTGATTCACGTCGGCCACGGCCATGCCCAGTCCAAACGTAAGCGGGTCCTGATGAATGCCTGCCTTCTTCGATACATCGACAAAATGATTGTTCTGATTCTCAAATAGCTTATTTCCGGCTAATGGATCAGTCTCTGTCCTGAACTTAGCCAGTTCCATATTGTCGTACTTCTTGACGTTATGATTCAATAGAAACAGGTCCAGATCACCATCCCGGTCGTAGTCAAAAAACGTGGCCTGGGTGCTGTAGCTAGGGTCATCGAGACCATAGGCTTTGGCCTGCTCGACAAATCGAACCGTTGCGCCTTTTCCGTCAGCCGTGCTTCCCTGGTTGATGAATAGCTGATTTCGGCGTTTGTCTTCATCAACTTTTCCGGAGTAGCAAATGTAAATATCAAGCAAACCATCGCCGTTTACATCGGCCATGCTCACGCCCGTTTTCCAGCCCCCCGCCCGACCACCAAGACCAGTTCCTGCTCCGGCAGTTATGTCTTTAAATTTTAGCCCACCCAGATTCAGGTAGAGTTTATTGGGTTTCAGATTGGCCGTAAAAAAAAGGTCCTGCAAACCGTCGTTGTTGATATCGCCAACGGCCACTCCGCCCCCATTATAGAAATACTCATACGCCAGCACGTTCAGGCTTTCGTTTTCGTCAATGTCATTCCGAAAGTCTATGCTGGTCTGACTGGACGGGAGCAATTTCAACAAAGGCGACTGAGCCTGTATTGACGAACCAGCCACACACAGTACGGTAGTGAGCAGGGAAATACAATATGTTGCGTCGGTCAAGAGCGTCCGTTTATGTAGAGAATTTATACCATTCATAACTTACTGTTAAACGCTGGCAGTACCTGTTGAAAGTACATAAAAAAAGGAAGGGGCCGAAGCCCCTTTACCTTTTTTTTGTCTTCGGGTTATTTGTCCCACCACACGCGACTCGTCAGCAAATCGCCACCGGCCAGTCGGCTTACAGCATCTTTGTAGTTTGTCGAGTTGGTCAGGTTTTCAGTCGAGAGGTAGATCATCCGTCGTGGAATCTGGCCATTCGTGACGTTGCCTGGATAATTGACCGGCGTCAGTTGTGGATAACCCGACCGTCTCCAGTTGAGCCAGGTCTCGATAAAGTTGAACGTAGAACCCGTTTCCAGCCAGTACTGCGTATTGATCGCTTTCAATGAAGCCTCGGCTGAGGTAACATCCAACGGATGCGCCGTAGCAAAAGCGGTAGCGGCTTCGGTCGAAACCGCAGCGCTGGCGTCCAGTTGAGCCAGCGAGGTGATGGCAGCAATGACCCCGTTTTGATAGTGACCGGCAGCAGTTCCCGGTACGTTCCAGCCTCTTACTTTTGCCTCAGCCAGCAACAGTTCTGTTTCGGCATAAGTGAGTACCATGAGTGTACCCGCTTTTTTCAGGTAAACCGAAATACGTGGTCTCGAATAGTTGCCTAATGGTGCCACGTCATCACCCGTGCCGGTTGGACCCGGATAACCAGCCGAATTCCGAATGTCGGTAGCCCCACCATTCAAGTCATAGCCATTTGGCAGACCAACCTGTGCGGCAGCCGCGTTGTTACCAACCAGTGTCTGAAGCTTGTTGTTGGCAAGTCCGGCCTGTGGTACTTCGGCAATGGCGCTTAAACGCGGATCGCCAGTTGTTTTCAGCGCGTCGATGAACGTTTTTGAGAAACGCAGCTCCCGGAAATCATCCGCCACCTGATACACACTGTAGATACCAGAGGTTGCATTGTTGGCATCGGCAATTTCAAGTGCATTGTCATCATTAGAGGCAAATACACCACCGGCAGCTGCTTTTTCAGCATATTTCTGAGCCGTAGCCGGGTCAACTTTCGTTAACCGCATGGCGGTGCGGAGCATGAGCGAATAGCCGAATTTCTTCCATTTGGCAATATCGCCCGCATAGAACAAATCGCCCGATGGTTTGGGTTTCGACGCATCCAGTGCCGTAACAGCCGCATCCAGTTCGGTCAGTAAGCTCGTATAAATCGACTGTTGCGTGTCGTACTTCGGCGTCGCGTTGCCGGTCGTCTTCACCTGAAACGCTTCGGAATAAGGCAAGTCGCCATACACATCCGTACCTCGCCCGATGTTCATCACCTGCATGATCCGGCCAATATTCGACAGGTTCGCGTACTGGTCTTTACCTTGTGTAAGCGCCTGCAATTCAGCCAGTACAGTACCTATGGAATAGGTTGTATTGAACAGTGTACCCTGATAGCTGGTCGAGTTTTGGGTATTGATGTATTTATCACCGTTACCATAATAGGTGAACGTCGATGCCAGTACCTGCATAGCCGGGGCCTGATACAGCATGCTTCCGTACCCCAGGTTTATGTAGGCATTCTGAACGTTCGGCAGAAAGTAGTTGGGGTCCCAGTTGGCGGCACTCGCCTTGGTTGGATCGGTATTGATCTGGTCAAAATCCTTGGTGCATCCCGCCATTAGCGCTAATAACAGGGAGGCTATA
>CAXTJJ010000041.1:0-19355 GCA_964244155.1 uncultured Spirosoma sp. | reverse complement strand
GTAGCCACCGGCGAGTTTAGCAATGACCGTATCGGCCAAACTGCGTTGCGCAGAGGTTTCGATGCGCGGCTGATTTGTTCGCTCGTCAATATCGCCAACGGCGATGTTCACCCCCGCCGACATTTTGAAACGGGTATAATCCTGAAAAATGACACCGATGTTGCGTCGAAGTTCCATCAGGTCATATTCACGCAGATCATAGCCATCCAGCAGAATCCTGCCTTCAGCAGGGTCATAAAGTCGGGCCAGCAATTTCACAAGTGTCGTTTTACCCGCGCCGTTTTCGCCAACAAGAGCCAGTTTCTCACCTGCCTGAAGCGTAAACGAGAGGTTACGCAGCGCCCAGCGTTCAGAATTCGTGTATTTAAAGCCAACGTTCTCAAAGACAAACCCCTCCCGAATCGGATTGGGAAAAGCACGTACTGTTTTGGGCGAATGAATCAGCGGTTTAATGGCGAAGTAATCGAACAAATCCTGCAAATAAATTGCCTCCTGGGTAAGGCTGCTGAACTGAAGCAGAATACCTTCCAGTGACCCCCTCACCTGCCGGAATGAGCCAGCCAGAAACGTCAGGTCGCCGAGCGTTATCTGACTACTTACGGCACGCATCACTATCCAGACATAAGCCCCGTAATAACCTGCCGTTCCAAGTGCCGTGAGTAACGTTCCCCAGCCCGCACGACTAATGGCCAATGCCCGATTCTTTAAGTAATACCCCCATGACAATTCCCTGAATCGGTCGATAAGGAAGCCAGACAGACCAAATATTTTTACCTCTTTGGCGGTTTCATCGCTTGCACCAATATAGCGGAGGTAATCGAGTTCGCGTCGTTCGGGTGTCCAGGAGCGGGAGAGCGAATAACTGCGTTGGTTGAAGTAATTATCCCCGATGAACGAGGGCGTTACGGCCACCAGAATCAATATCAATAGCCACGGGTTATACACCGCCAGACCAGCCGCCAGAAACCCCACAGAAATCAATTCCTGCACCTGACCGAACACCCCGGAGAGCAGCACCGTGCGGCCAGTGGTCTGGCGCCGGGCGCGTTCGAGCTTGTCGTAGAATGTAGCGTCTTCAAACTGTTCCAGATCAAGCGTGGCCGCGTGTTCCATCAGCCGGATAGATGTTTGATTGGCGAACAGGTCGCCTAATAAACTGTCCATCAACGCCACCGCCCGGCCCAGTGCTGTTGAAAGAATAGCCAGCCCAAACTCCGCGCCCACCAGCCACCAGATGTACCGGGCATCTTCGGTCGTAGTGTGTTTGGAGAGAGCAACCACCTGGTCAATGATAAGTTTGCCGACATAGAGCGTTGCTGCCGGAATAGCCGCCCGAATCAGGCGCAGAGCCGCATTGCCAAGAAACAATCCTGGCGAAACGTCCCATACCAATTTGAAAAATGCGGGCAGGTTGCCCAGTGCCGCGAAGCGTTCACGCCAGCTTACTTGTTCCTTAGTATCAGTGGGATTAGCGTGTGGAATTTCTTTTTTTGCCATACACAAAAAAGACAAGCCCAACGGGTGATTAGTTCATCTTAATGTCACGAGGCCGGAGCCGCGCGCCATCGAGCCCTATTATCAATCCAGAATAAAATTTTATGCACTCAACTCCTCTACCAATTTCTTGAATAATCCGTAAGCCGGTTTCGGCGAATAATCATCCTTTAACAAGCCAAACTGGTGAAAGAAGTAGGGATTATCAGAGTTTGTATCGCGCAGGTTGAAGTAGGAATAGCCAGTTATGTTGAACGTTTCACGGTGAGCATAAACGGCTCGAATAATTGCTTCCAGAACTTCAGCCTGTCGGATATAGGAGCGGGTGGGACTTGTGGGCCATCCATTTTCGCCAATGAGTATGGGAACAGTTACCGGTATGGCCGCCTGCGTCATATTCACGTGTCGAAATTGCTGCAATACGCCCCGAACACCATCGCTCAATTGAAGACAGGGCGGTAAGGGCATGAATACATCCGGAAAGAAATCAAGAGCGACATAATCAAGGGAAGACACGAAGTCCGAACCGCCAAGTCGTCCAATTTCCGGCCAGAAATCGTCGCTGGGATTAAAAACAGGTGTTGTGCTGAATCCAACCTGAACAGGCAGTTTTTGACGAAGAATTTCTTTTTTTGCTTCTATGACGCCTGTTACCAGGGCTCGGCGTACATCGGGAGAGACCGCATCGCCCCCGGCCTCTTTTGAATTAGCTTCTTCAGTGATTTGTAGCGAAATCAGATTGGCGCCATACTGTTTTATTAGTTCCCGAATATAATTAACCCAGTTGTCGAGCGGATCGTCATTCGTCCGGTAGCAGAGAACCAGGTCAAGTTTCCGACTATGTGTTATGTATTGAAGGGGGGTATCGGGAGTTGGCCAAGCCGATTGGCCATTACCAACATATTGTACATAAGCCCTTACTGTCAATGACTTACCAACAGGCTGCAAATCATTCAGAGCCTCCACGATGTGCTCTGGACAATCGGGCGGACCGGTAATGAGTCCACCATCGCTTATGGGAACACCGACAGCGCTACCGGGGTAAATACCAAACGTAAATGGATGCATTGGTTCGTCAATTGATTCGCTGGTAAAACTAGATGTGGGCTTCTTAGTAGAGCCCACGCCAAACGGAGCCTGGAGCCCGCGAAACGGATTTATTGCTTCTGTTGGTCTACTCCAACTTTCGATGTAGCTTCGTTTTATGGAAATCATCTCGAGCAACCACGGCTGTTATTTTGATGTGTATCAGCGCAGTTATCCACCCGAATTTCACGGCTATGCGGGATACAACGAAACACACCTACAACTGGCCGATGACGTTTCGCAGGGGGCGTTGTGTGAGGTTTGTTTTCAGGGTGTCCGAATTCATTACGGACAGTTAAAAACGCTGAAATCCGACACGATTCGAACAACGGAAGACTTCTCCTCGGTTGATATGACGTTTCAGTTGCAGGGCCGAACAGTCGAAAAGTCGTCGGGAAGCGGTGGCCATTCGCCCCATCAGCACACCCTGAGCTACCGTCCCTATGCTGATGTGTGCTACCAATTTGACGTGGGTATGCATCACTATGTAGGCATCCAGCTGACTGAAACGTTTTTCTGCCGATTTGCCGATGACAACTCGCCCTCAATAGCTCGCCTGATGAACAGTTTGATCAAAAAAGAAGCTTGTGCGTTGTCTCAACGCCCTTTGCCCATAACGCCCGTTCTGCAAACTCAGTTGAACAGACTGACCCAAACTCCACATCAACACCCGCTTAAACGCCTTCATCTGGAAACGATGGTGCTCGATCTGTTAGGCCATCAAATTGACCAGGCAGGCACCTACCAAGACAAAGCAACTAAATTGACTACCAGCGATGCAGACAAAATACGAGCTGTCAAAGCCCTTCTCGACAGTAATCCGCTTGGCAACTATTCTTTATTACAACTGTCTCGCTTTGCCGGATTGAATGACTGTAAACTAAAGAAAGGGTTTCGTGAGGACCGTGTTTGGTTATCTTAATGACCTCCGTATGCAGTATGCGCTTCGGCTGCTCCGTGACACAGAGCGCACCATTAGCTCGATAGCTGCGGAAATTGGTTATAGCGAATCGCATCATTTCGCTACTGCCTTTAAGCGTAAGTTTGGGTACTTACCCAGTCAGGTCGCCCGATAAAATGGGAAGTAAACAATCTCGATGGCGCGCGGCAAGTGATGGCGCGCGACGTTATCAGACTGAAAATTTATAGTTGTTACTTACCGCATGAAATCATCTTTCTCAACGCTATTAATATCCTTTAGTTTGTTCATAATGTGTGCTCTTAAGGCTCATAGCACTACTCCCTCATTCAACGACCCGCCGGGTATTTCATTTTTTAAAGGTTCCTGGAAAGATGCACTGGCCGAGGCCAAACGACAGAATAAACCCATCTTCCTGGATATCTATACAAGTTGGTGCCCGCCCTGCAAACGCATGGCCAAAGAAGCATTTCCTAACCCGAAAGTAGGCCTAAAATTCAACGTTCATTTTATCAATTATCAGCTCGATGCCGAGATAGGTGAAGGCATACAACTAGCCAAACAATATGCCGTTGCCAGCTACCCGACTGCGCTGTATATAGCCCCCAACGGCGCATTGGCTTATCGGGCGGTGGGTTATAGTGGCATTGGTGGTATGATTAATCAGGCCGATCATATGCTGGATTTGCCTCAACTACGAACTACCCTGGCCAAAGGTGATAGAGATTATGCCGACGGTAAGCGCGACCCGAACTTTCTCAAAAAATACTTAAAAACACGTCAAGCACTCAGCCGTCCTGCTCGCGATGTACTCGATGCATATCTGGACGCCCTGCCCGACTCGGAGCGGTTGACCAATGTAGCCCTACTTTTTGTTGCTGGCGCGCTCGAATCAGCAAACACAAAAGCATTCGACTTTTTGATCAAAAACCGTCCCAGTTTACTAGCATCTGATCCGGCAAAACAACAGCTATTCCAAACTATTTATGGTGCTCTGCACCGTGTACTTCTCAACGATTTTAAGCAGGCGAGCGCGACCAATGATGAGGCACTTCTTGAAAAAGTCATTTCGAATAATGAGCGAAACATCGCTTCGGCCAATCCTTTTGTGGTTCGACAGGAAGCTCAAAAGCAGGAAGCCGCTAACGACTATCGGTTGACGTTTTATAGACAGACGAAGAATTTCACAAAATACCAATCGGTTGCAAAACCCATTGCTCAGTATAAATTAATGCCCCTGTCGATGGATAGCTTACGCAAACAAGATTCGGTATCGGCCCTTCGCCTGGAGACAGCGATGGACATTATGCCGGACTCAATTCGGAAAACAATGAATACAATTCTCGGCGACCGGCCTATGAATAACCGAATTGTGTCCTGGAAAGTAGCGCATTCGCTGTACGAGGTCGCCGATACTTATCGCGAGCTGGGTACCTCACCGGCAGACAAAGGACTCGCTCTGGCATGGATAGAACGCTCGATAGCTTTATATCGAAGTCATGAACACCTGAATACTTACGCCAGATTACTTCAGCAGCTTGGTCGTAAAGAACAGGCTATCAACGCTCAGAATGAAGCTATTCAGGAAGCAGAAAAAGAGGGATTTCAAACCGACACCTATAAGTACGAATTAGCCGGAATGGCAGGGAAATAAAAGCTATCGAGTGTCCGGTGGCGCGCGTCATCGGGTTAATTTTAATGTCTGTCCGGCACGTCAATGGCACACGAAACCCATTTTTAAAGGTAAATTTGCGCCCTTTTAGTAAATAAAAGTCGTGCATTCCTGTTTCAAGTTGTCATCCATTCTGATACAGAAGGAGATTTGCACGATGCCATTTGAGACAGATCAGAATGACAACAATCTCTTGCGGAATAGATTTTGGCACATCGAATACAAGCGTAGCCCTGGATAGAGAGGGCGAAATCAGCCTGGTGCCAGTTGAGCAAGCTCACGTTACCATCCCTAGTGCGATTTTCTTTCAGCGTGCCGATAACAAAGGGGTGTATGGTCGAACCGCCGTTGATTTATTCCTCAATCGACAACAGGGTCGTTTTATGCGGAGTTTAAAGCGGGTGCTGGGAACGTCGCTGATGAAACAGGGAACTGTCGTTAATGGCGTTTCCATGAATTTCTCTGCTATCATTACGTCTTTTTTACAGCATATAAAAGATAAAGCCGATTTTGTAGCGGGTCAGGAAATTGAAAATGTAATCATGGGTCGGCCCGTCCACTTTGTCGACAATGATCCTGAAGCAGACATCCGGGCGCAGGCCGAGTTGAGAGTCATTGCCCAGCGGATTGGCTTTAAACACATTGACTTTCAGTTTGAACCCATTGCCGCAGCTTTTGCGCACGAAGTCCGGTTGAGTGGCGAAAAACTAGCGATTGTCGTTGATCTGGGCGGAGGAACATCTGACTTTACAGTTATTAAACTGTCTAATAAATACATCCACAAACCAGATCGAACATCGGATATTCTAGCCAATACCGGTGTTCGCGTGGGGGGCAATGATTTTGATAAAGAGTTGAGCCTGTCGGCCATAATGCCTGAGCTGGGTTACCGTAGCACATATGGGGATAAAAACCTGGAAGTACCCATAAAACAGTTCCAGGATCTGGCGGAATGGAGTAAGGTGAACTTTTTATATACAACCAAACTTATCGCGCAAACCCGGCAAATTCTTCATCAGTCGCATGACAAAAAACGATACAGCCGACTGCTGAACGTTCTGGAGCAGGAAACAGGACACACGCTTTTGTCGGCGGCCGAAGAAACTAAGATCGCCCTTACTGACCATCAGCAGCATAAGGCCCACTTCGATTTTATTGAAAAAGACTTTTCGATAACCATTGAACGTGATCTATTTGAAAAAGCCATTCATGGAGAAGTTGAAAAAATAGCGGCTTCGGCCAGGCAGTGTCTTCACGATGCGGGCGTCAGAAAGGAAGATATCAACCTTGTCATTCTTACGGGCGGCTCCACCGAAGTCCAGTCCGTACAAACCGAGTTTAGACGACTCTTTCCCAACGCGGCTATTGCAGATGAAAATAAACTTTCCAGCGTTGGGCTTGGTCTGGCCTATGACAGCCGCACTAAATTCGGCACCAACGGGCTTCACCAATAGTCTTACCTCAGGAAATTATAAGGGATAATCATGTCAAAAAGGCACCTTTTAACCTGATTATCCCTTTCTTACGAATATAAAACGCGTTAGCGTACTAATCAGTTGCCATCTTTTTTAACTTCTCCTGCCGTATGGACTCCAATTCATTCACCAAATTTTTTGAGCGATTTGCCTCTAAAGCAACGCAGGCCACAGGTTCTTCAACCGCGTTTTTGATGGCATTGCTTACCATTATTATCTGGATCATCACCGGGCCTGTTTTTGGTTATTCCGATACATGGCAGCTTGTTATTAATACAAGTACGACAATCATCACCTTTTTGATGGTTTTCCTGATTCAGAAATCACAGAATAAAGATTCGCTGGCTATGCAGCTTAAGCTCAATGAATTGATCGCCGTAAACAACAAAGCCAGCAATCGGCTCCTCAACGTAGAGGACCTGACCGAAACCGAATTACATGCGCTGCATCAGTTTTTCGGCAAACTGGTTGAAAAAGCAAAAACAGAATCCAGACTGTCTGAATCCCACTCCATTGAAGAGGCTGAAGACATCCATGAGAACAAACTTGAAATCTTGAAACAACGGCAGGCCGCCCGCCGGAAGGACAGACCGGCTCATAAACCGAGCGCATCTACAGTAAAATCAACCGAGAAAGTCCGTTCAGGCGAAAAAAAGCCAACGATAAGAAAGCGTGAAGCGTAGGCGTTGATTGCTTGATTATGAATGATAAAAAGACGTTTTGTCTTTAATTTTGTTTAGTCGTTATATTTTCTTTTCGTCCTGAAATACAGAGCACAACCATTTCCCAGTGGTCTGGTGGCCTGCTTTCCAGATAGTCTCAACGCATGAATCAGCCTGTTGCTGCTCAATCAACTTCGCTATTACCCAGCGAAGAAGCCTTACTCCGACGCTCCTACGATCAGCTACAAACGGCCTTGAGCATTGGGCTGATTGCTACCTGGTTCTGGGACATTGGTACAGATAAAGTGTATGGCGATTTAAACCTGATGCGGCTTTTCGGTCTACATGAGCCTTTGGATACCAAGGGCCTTCCGCTGCATACATTCACGGATTCGATCCACCCGGATGACCAGCCCCGTGTAATCAATCTGATTGAGACCGCAATACATTTAGGAAAGACTTATGAAGCGGAATACCGAATTATACAAAATGGCCAGAGCCGATGGGTACTCGCTCGCGGCAAAGGAACGTATTCCGCTACCAATCAACCCCTTACACTCTCGGGCGTTCTGGTTGACGTTACCGACCGCAAACAGGTAGAGCTACGTTCGCAAATAGCCGAAACCAGTTTTCGATTATCCATTGAAGCCGCCCGGATGGGCACCTGGGAATATAAACCACTAACCAACGAGTTGATTTGGTCTGATCGTACCAAAGAACTGTTTGGCCTCCCCTCAACGGTCCCAATCGACTATACCGTTTTTTTGCAGGGTCTTCATCCCGATGACCGACAGGCAACGGATCAGGCCGTTCAGGACATTCTCTTGCCCGGCAGCAATGGCCGATTTGACAAAGAATACCGGGTAATTGGCATCAACGATGGTCAACTACGCTGGATACGGTCGAACGGACAGGTCTTCTTCAACGAGCAAGGTATTGCTTATCAATTCATTGGCACCGTTATCGACATCACGTCCGATAAGGAAAACGAGACCTTACTGCAACAGCGGGTCATTGAACAGACCCGCACGCTGGAGCAACAGGCTCACCAGCTGCGTACAACGCTGGATGCATCCATCAATAGCATTATTGCCATGACAGCCCTGCGTGACGAGACCAATACAATCGTCGATTTTATGATGGATACCGCCAACGAAGCGGTTATCAAAAGTAACTTTATGACCCCCGACCAGATAATAGGCCGGACGCTGTTGACTGTGTTTCCTGGCAATAAGGAGAATGGTTTCTTTGATTTATATGTGCATGTTGTCGAAACGGGAGAGGCTGGACAGAGCAGTCAGTACTATCGCGATGAGTTTGGCCTGGAAGGTTGGTTTGAAGTATCGGCGGTGAAGCAGGGAAATGATGGCGTGGTGGTCACGTTCAACAACATCACCGAACGAAAACAGGCAGAACTGGCAGCGCAACAACAAGAAAAAGAGTTAAAAGAAGCAAACGCCGAACTCCGCCGTTCCAACGAAAACCTTCAGCAATTTGCGCACATTGCCTCGCACGATTTGCAGGAGCCACTCCGACGTATACAGGCGTTCAGCGACATTCTACAAAATCAGTTTGTCGACAGCCTTTCCGACGGCGAACGGGATATGGTTCGGCGGGTTCAGAAATCGGCCCGGCGTATGCAGTTGCTTATCAAGGATTTACTTCTCTATTCGCAGCTTAGCACACAGCGCGACTCGTTCACGAACGTGGCCCTCACCGATGTACTTTCGGATGTTGTAACGGATTTGGAGATGACCATTTCCGAAAAAAATGCCGTTGTTGATGTAGCCCCCTTGCCACAGGTTTATGGAAGTGCTCCCCGACTTCGACAGCTTTTTCAGAATTTGATTACCAACGGCCTCAAATTTTCATCGCCCGGCGTTTTACCGCTTATCCAGCTTCGTTTCCGGGCGGCTCAACCGAATGAACTTCCGGCAAACATACAGGATCAAGCCAGTCAGCCGTTCTGGTTGATTACAGTAACTGACAATGGCATTGGATTCGATGAGCGCTACAAAGACCGAATTTTTACGCCGTTCCAGCGCTTGCACAGCCCGGCTACCTATAGTGGAACGGGCATTGGCCTGGCAATTTGTCAGCGTGTAACCGAAAGTCATGGCGGAGGAATAGACGTAAGCAGTGAAGAAGGTAAAGGGTCAACCTTTAAAGTGTTCTTGCCCGCTCTTGTTTAACCCCTCAGTCAACCTGACTTACCACAGGTTGATTTTGCAGAAAAACGGTTTGGTAAAGCGTGAACGCCCGACCGGCCGAAGCCACTACCTCATCAGCATGGGGAGCGCCTTTCCCGGTCAGGAACGTCCCGAATTGCTTCCAGTTGCTACCCGTGGCCGAACCGTAGCCCCGATAAAATCGAGCGTGTGATAACAACGGCTTGATGGCTTCATTTTGCTGCAACAGTCGCCCGATAACCGTGCCGCCCAGCATGGAGCCTTCGCCAACATAAGCCGCCCCCAGCAAGTCGACGGGCGACCAATCGGCAAACAAGTCTGTGCCGAACGTCGGTAACGTTTCCTGTAAATAGTTCAGGTCAGCTACCAACCAGGGCGTTTTTCGGCGGGTTTCGGGCTCGTAGTCCCGAAAAAAATCGACCTGATGATCGATAGCCGTTTCCAGGGCCTGATGAAATACCAGATGGGTACGTAGCAAATGACTGTATTCAACAGGTGAGAGCGTACCGTTATGCAACGCTTCAGTATAAAAAAGCCGCTCGGTTTCCTCATGCAAGGGGCGCGTTTCCTGCCGCAGTCGACTCAATAAATCACTCATTTGTAGTCTATTCGGGTGTTATTTTCCAGCCAGAAATCGCACAGTTTTTCAAGCACAGTACCGGTTGCCTGATAGCTGCCGGGTTTCACTACGTAGGCATTGATGCCTGCTTCGTAGGCCGATTTGATATCTTTTGGACTGTCGGATGTACTGAAGGCGACAATCGGCAAATAACGCGTCCGGTCAAAGGCACGCGTTTGTTCCAATACGTCAAGACCGCTTGTCCCCTCCAGGTTTAAATCGAGAAGGAGCAGTTTTGGCAGGGCTGTTTTCTGGTGTTCATATCGGCCCTGCCCCGTCAAATACTCAACGGCTTCTGAGCCGCTGCTTAAAACGGTATAAGTAATGGACCGATTCAGTTTCCGTATAAGGCGACTAAATATGTCCGCATCGTTCGGATTATCTTCAACATATAGTACGTCGACCATGGCCTTATTGTAAAGCGGGTGTTACTGGGAATGAAACGAAAAATGTAGTGCCTTGGTTTGGCTCGCTATGAAACCATATTTTACCCTGGTGGCGGTTGACAATGCGTTTGACAATGGCCAGCCCAACTCCCGAACCTTCAAAGGCCCGGGCATTGTCCAGGCGTTTAAACAACTCAAACATTTTACCAGCCTGTTTCATATCGAAGCCGATCCCGTTGTCCTCAATTGAATAGATCACCTCGCCATCGGTTTGAAGGCCTTTAATCCGAACCAGTCCTTCGGCGGCCAACTGCGTATATTTGGCCGCATTACTCAGTAAGTTCGTGAAGAGTTGCAGGGCCATGGTAGGGTCAGCCTTGATCGGTGGCGTTTCTCCGATCTCGATACGCAACGAACGGTCTTTGGTCGTCACCAGAATCTCTTCTCTGATACCGTCCAACAGGTGCCGCATATCAACTGGCTGCGTATCCAGTTCCGAGCGGCCCATCCGCGAATAATACAGAATGTGGCGAATCAGCCGGCGCATCCGATCGGTTGAGTCGACCACTTTTTGCAGGAGGGCCTGTGCATCGGGCGTCAGAGTCGATCCGTATTCTTCAACTAAAATTTCGGTGTAACACCGGATAGACGACAAAGGCGTCCGCAAATCATGCGATACTGTGTAGCTGAAGGCATCCAACTCTTCATAAGCCAGTTGCAGGCGCTGATTGAGCAGCCGAATTTCGTTGGCCTGCTTCGTTACGATCTGCAAAATATCTTCCCGCAGTTTCACTACAACCGAAATTTCGGCTTCGCTCCACGGCTCGGATGTGTTACGCACAATTTCAGTCCAGGCAGCAAAACTTTTACGCGGACTCAGTCGACGTGTACCATCATCGTCGACCGTTACGGGTTTATCAGGATTACCTGCCCACGTAACCTGTTCAATACGCTCAGGCTTGAACCAGAAAAGATACTCATTCAACTCGCGCGACAGCACAATAGTCAGCAAGCCGGCTCCCACGGCTCGAAACGCTTCGGCGGGCGAATACAGATTAGGCAGTTGGCTGGTTTCTAAAAACGACTCGGTGCCGGTCGTCCCTACCCAGTCGCCCAGGGCCCGTATGGCTTTTTCATCGGGCGTTTTACCAAGTTGGTATACCTTGTTGTTGAACAGCAGAGCCGCTCCGGTGGCTCCCGTCACATCGAGCGCAGTAACGGGGAGCTTCGTGAGTGCGCGTACCACGTCGTCGCTGAGCAACAATTGTTCATGCAATTGCTGGCCGGTTTGCTGGTACTGCTGCAGGTTTGACTGGTCCTCCTTTTCTATGCGGAACTCAAGGGCTGCCGATAGCAACTGGCTCACAAACTTGGCCGCCTGCCGTGCCGGAAAATCCACGAAGTGCGGGCTGGTGTTGTGGCAGGAGATTAAGCCCCACAACTCACCCCGATACAGAAGTGAAATGCTCATGGACGCCTGTACACCCATGTTTTTGAGGTATTCGATATGCACCGGCGACACGGCCCGTAATACCGAATGTGTCAGGTCGAGCGGTTGATCTTCAGGCCAGCCGGACTTCGACAGAATACGGGACGGCACACTGCCTGCATCGGCAATCAGGCGCACTAAATTGATTTTATACAATTCACGCGCCTGCCGGGGAATGTCCGTTGCCGGGTAATGAAGGCCCAGAAAAGGCTCCAGATCATCGTCTTTTTCTTCGGCAACGACCTTCCCATGCCAGTCGGCCCCGAAGCGGTAGACCATCACCCGGTCGAAACCGATGATGCTTTTCACCCGCCGGGCTGTGTTTTGAAGCAGTTCATCCAGGGTTCGGCTGGACTGCACTTCAGTGAGTGCCTGAGCAATCAGTTGCTGATTGATCAACAGATTTCGATCATCGCCAATGGGCTCCCATTCCAGCAATACCAGTCCCTTGTATTGGTGAATGATGTGGTTCCAGTCCTTACCATTCACAGGTAGCCGGTGTGGGTTCATGGACTCCCAGGATTTATTCCGCCCGATTACGTTCAGGATCTCGACTAATGTGCTGACGGGTAGATCGGTACCAGTGAGCATTTTATCAATAGGCTGCCCCAATAATTGAGCAGCCTCAATGCCAATTAAATCAACGATATTATCGCTGGCATGAACTACGGTATAGGTGTCGGGCTGAATGGCAATCAGGTAGCCATACGACTGTATATGACCGAGAATATGAATGGGTTCCCGTTCGCAGTTTGTTAAATCAATAGTTGCTGGAATCATTGACAGGTAGCCTATTGCTAAAGAACGTGATCGAGTAGGCTGACGAACGAAAACGCTGAACAGAAAAATTCATAGTGACAAAGTGCAATATAAGCATACGGTATCAGGAAATAGAGAAATCCTATTAACCGCCTATAGATCACATATAGATAAAAACGATAGAAAGAGTAAATGTTTCCTTACGAATGTATTTATTTGAAAAAGTACAAATAACCACCCGAATGCATGGCGGCACAGATTCTAGTAATTGGTAGTTCAAACACCGATATGGTTGTAAAAGCTGAGCGGTTGCCAGCTCCCGGCGAAACCGTCATTGGCGGTACGTTTCTAATGAACGCAGGCGGAAAAGGGGCTAATCAGGCTGTTGGCGCGTCTCGGCTCATCAATAAAGCGAACGCCCAGGTAGCGTTTGTTGCTAAAGTCGGGGCCGATGTGTTCGGGCAGCAGGCAGTGAACGGGTTTCAGGCTGAGGGTATCAATACAGACTATATTCTAGCTGATGCCGCTCATCCGTCGGGTGTGGCGCTGATTAACGTCGATGCCGCTGGCGAGAACTGCATTACCGTAGCCCCCGGTGCCAACGCCCACCTGCAACCGTCCGAAACGGATGCCGCTTTACAATCGGTCGGGGGCGATACACTGGTGCTGCTCCAGCTCGAAATTCCGTTGCCTACCGTTGAGCATGTGGTCGAACAGGCCGCCAGACGGGGGTTGCGAGTCATCCTGAATCCCGCTCCGGCTCAGGCATTACCATCAACCCTGTTTCCCGATCTGTTCCTGATCACACCTAACGAAACGGAAGCCGAGCTGCTTACGGGAATCCGCGTAACAGACCTGCAAAGTGCCGAACAGGCTGCCTTGAAACTGCACAGAATGGGTGTTTCCAATGTGGTTATTACCCTTGGGGCCAAAGGTGCTTACCTGCACACAGGTATTGAAGGACACCTGATTCCTACAGCCATTGTCAATGCTGTAGACTCGACTGCCGCCGGCGACTGTTTCAACGGTGCCCTGGCAGTAGGCCTATCAGAAGGGCAATCGCTGCCCGACGCCATCGCTTTCGCCTGTAAGGCTGCCTCCATTTCCGTTACCCGCCTGGGCGCACAGGCATCCATGCCGCACCGCACCGAACTGAACGCGTAAACCTAACCAAGCCGTACTTTCACTTTTTCTTTCCTTCTCCCATGAAAACACTCCTACTATCCTTCCTGACACTAACGCTGTCGGGCATAACGCTACCACCCACCGGGGCACCTAAGACTGTTACGCTGGCTAAATCGGCTATTCAAAACAAAATTAAAGGCGGCTGGGCGGGTCAGGTCATTGGCTGCACCTTTGGCGGTCCAACCGAGTTCCGGTTTACGGGCACCATGATTAACGACTATCAGCCCATTCCGTGGTACGACGGCTATATTAAGCATACCATGCTCAACAATCCGGGCCTTTACGATGACCTCTACATGGACCTGACATTCGTGGATGTGTTCGAGAAAAAAGGGATCGATGCACCCGTTTCTGAACATGCTAATGCCTGTGCCAACGCGAGCTATATGCTCTGGCACGCCAATCAGGCGGGTCGCTACAATCTGCTGAACGGTATGAAGGCTCCCGAATCGGGCCACTGGCTTAACAATCCCCACGCCGACGATATTGATTTCCAGATCGAAGCCGATTTTTCGGGGCTTATGGCTCCCGGCATGCCGAACACGGCGGTACAAATTGGCGACCCTATCGGCCACATCATGAACTACGGCGACGGCTGGTATGGCGGGGCTTATGTTGGGGCTATGTATTCGCTGGCGTTCATTTCGACGGATGTTACCTATATTGTCAAGGAAGCCCTCAAGACCATTCCGGCGCAAAGCACATTCTACCGGTGCATTGCCGACGTTATTAAATGGCACGACCAGTACCCCACCGACTGGAAACGCAACTGGTTCGAGATTCAACGAAAATGGTCGGATGAGGTCGGTTGCCCGGATGGCGTATTCCATGCGTTTAACATCGACGCTAAACTAAACTCGGCTTATATCGTTTTGGGCTTGCTCTATGGCGGGGGCGATTTTACTAAAACTATGGAAATCAGCACTCGCGCCGGGCAAGACTCCGACTGCAATCCAGCATCGGCGGGCGGCATTCTGGGCACCATGCTTGGGTACGACAAAATACCGGCTTACTGGAAACAGGGACTGAAAGAAGCCGAAGATATTGACTTCAAATACACAACTATGTCGCTCAACGATGTCTATGCATTAGGCCTGAAACACGCCCTGCAAGTCGTTGAACGGAACGGCGGCAAAGTAACCGGCGATCAGGTGACCGTTGCTCTGCAAACGCCCAAAGCCGTGCGGCTCGAACAAGCTTTTACGGGCCATCATCCCGTTTTAACGACGTCGATCAATAAAGATTTGGAAAGTGAGTACAGTGTTGATTTCGAGGGAACAGGCTTTGTTCTCCGAGGTGAAGCTAAACCTAAAAATCGGAGTTCGTGGGGGTACGAAAGTCCGTTTGCTTTCACGGCCGAAGTCTATGTGGATGGCAAAAAAATAGAGTCGGCCAAACTCCCCGTCGATTTCACCCACCGTCGGCACGAGTTGTCCTGGACATATCAGCTTCCAAAAAGTAAACACACGCTTCGCGTAAAACTTCTGAATCCTGACGCTGAACACGTTGTGCATATGTCGGATTTACTGGTATATAGTGACCAGCCTGCGAAATCGAAGCTGTAGTTCGATCACTCTATAAGCCGGGCCGCCGATGCGCCGGGCCGCCGATGCGGTTTCAAAATCCTTATAGGTTCACTACTCCAAATTATGTTCTTCCGCCCGCTCTTCTTGTTATTGATGCTGATATCACCGGCTTTGGCGCAGAGGTCCCTGTTACCTACCCTGCACACAAATCCGGCAGGAGAATTGCAGGTCTATCGCGAGAATCTGGCACTCCTCCGTCAGGAGCATCCAACCCACCGGGAACTTCCTAACCTGAAGTTTTTTCTGTTTGGCATGGGCAACCGGCTAAAGCTTATTTACCGTAATGGACGATTGCTGAACGCAATGACCGGCAATATTGAAGAACAATGGCACGTGACACAGGAAATCATCGTGCCGTCGGCTTATCTGGTTCATTTGATTCTGGCCGATGGGCAAACCGTGCAGATTCAGGAAGATGAAACAGGCGTGTGGCTGCTCCAACCGAACAAGCGGCCCAAGTTAATTCCAGGTACGCGCAGCCGGGTGAACCTGCCTCGTTTTGTTGGCAAACGCTTCGGGCCGGTGCTACGGGTACTGCATCAGGAAATACTGATAAACGTTATTAATGGCCGTCCCGTACCGAACTTTCTGGTCTATCAAAAACCCCGCTATCGCGATGCGGCTCTGATGGCAATGGCGTTGCGTCAAACGGATAACCTATCTCTGATTCGCGACTGGATTATGGCCCTTCATGACCCTTTCGACCGCAGCAATCAGGGTAGCGTTGACGCTGATAACCTCGGTGAGGTATTATTTCTGGTATCCTTAGTATCAGACAAGACCCACCCGGTTGTACAAATGGCGCTGGATTCTACCAGGCAATTTGAGAAAGAAGACTATATCATCGGCAAATCTGACAATGCCGAACATCCGGTTTACCAAACGAAATGGCTTAAATACGGCCTCAAGTTGCTCAACCTGCCTGACCGATACAGCATTCCAAAACAGTATGACAGTTATTCGTCGCTGATCTGGTGGGCATACACCCGTGATTATGTAGAAGGCAAAAAAATCAGCGAAGATTTGGAAGTCAGCCATCCGTATTTAAGTTGGGCCGACGATCATTTTTATGCAGACGACAGAGGACCGGTGGGGACTCTCGACTACCCTTTAAGCTGGGAGCAGCTTGGCAGCAACGCTCATTATCCTGGCCTGACGGTACTCGACAAAGACTTTGTCAAACAAAAATTAGCCTTCCCGCACGCTTGGCATGCGGCCGAAATGTTTTTGCTGCTGGAGAAATAATAGCTGGATTTCATAGGGCTATTAGCGGATGTCATATGCCGTATCTTCAAGATACGGCATATGACATCCGCCTACTAATGCGAACCGCCTATGGTAATACCTGCTTTAAGACTCAGGTAACTATTATCGGCTTTTAAAGTAAGACCCGTAGCTGCGTTGGTAACGCTGGTGCTGCTAACCAGATTATAGGCCGCTTCGAGGTTGATTATCTTATATTTAACCCCTACTCTCGCCAGGCCGCCAAAGACGAATGTAGTTGGCAATGGATAATTAACGGATGGATTACCTGACGACTGAAAGATTTGTGAACTGGCATCGGCATAATAAAGGCCGGCACCAAGACCAGCAAACGGTTTAAAACCAGTACTCGTGGTAATCACATAATTTGCCGTTAACGCCCCCGACAGGATAGACTTAGCTTTGCTGGCGTAATAAATATCATTTTTCAGAGCCTCAGACCGCTGAATGAAAGCCTGCTCAAACCGAAAGCCAACTTCCAGATTTTTAGACAATTCAAACTGTGGCTCAATACTATAGACAACACCAGCTTTAGCAAACCCATTGTCTGCCGTATTGAGTGGTGAAGCATAGCCACCGGCAATACTCATTTTAAATAATGGCTTGTTTACTTTAGTTGATTTTAGGGGTTTAGCTGGCGTGGCCGGTTCAGCCGTTTGGGCATTGGCTACAAAGGATACCATTACCAGCATGATAACGAATAACTTACGCATAAGAAATTGATAATTGTGTACTTGATGATTAACTGATTTTACTGCTGTTAGCCTTCGTTCAACAAAGATGACCCATTGACAAATCAACTGATCAACAAATGTATGAATGGCAAAGCGCAGTCTATACCTTATACAAGTAATGACCCGGTTCCGTTGCAGATCGTTGCTATTCATCCCGTAAAATCATACCCGCTTGTCCAGTTCATGTGCGTGTAGCCGCTCTTCACTCACCCGTCTGTCGGTTATTTGGCGTAAATAATAAGCACCAGTCCAAGCACATAACACAGCCCCATCAGTGTCAGGTAGCGGCCAGAGGTAGCCGGAGCCCCTTTAAACTCATGCCAGATGAACACCCCCCAAAAAACGGCGATAATAGTAGCTCCCTGGCCCAGCCCGTAGCTAATTGCATAACCGGCCTGGCCCGAGGCCAACAGGCTCGACGCCATGCCAAGGCACCAGATCATACCGCCCAGTATGCCTATCCTGTGATTCCGTCGGCTCACATCTCCATACTCAATCTCTCCATCGGCAGGCTTGCTGGCAAATCGACGTTGAATTGGCAGAAATAACGGTGTACTGATAACTACACCAATGGCAAAAAGCACCAAGGCCGTATAGGGCGTTAACAGGCCGGAATCGGGATTGGCAAAGTCGGGTGCCATGGCCCTGGCTACGAAATAAAAAAAGAAACTCATTAAAAAGCCCCCCACGAGCGAGATAATAAGTCCTTGAGTACTGACCGATTCATCGGTTGTCGCCTTGGCGCGATAGGCCAGAGCACTAAATACAATAGCCAGAAAAATAGAGAATACACCGCCGGATAATAAACCAATGTTACCAACCGGTGACAGAATATAGTTCACGACGACGCCTAAAATTAACGCAAGCCCAATACCAACCGGCATCGCCACCGATAGCCCTGCCAACTCGATACCAATCACAATCAGCACGTTAGCTATATTGAATACAAATCCACCGATTAAAGCAAAGAGGATACTTTGGGTATCAGCCTGTTTGAAATCGGCCAGAAAAGACCGCCCCGAAGAGCCTAAGCTTCCAAGTGTAAACGCCAGTAACAAGCTCAGGATCAGGATACCGTATGTATAATCTCGATAGAAGATAGTTGTTGGAACAGACTGCGTGGCTAGTTTTTGTGTATTGGCCCAGGAACCCCAGCAAAGCATGGTCAGGAAGCAGACGACAACCGCCAATGGGTAGTGAGAAATAATAAACATAGATGCTTGAGGTTGTTTAGGTTAGGTTTATCGGGCAATCTACAAAATGCATCACTTATGACAAAGCCCCTGTCTATCAGAAAAGTTAACCGGGAGAACGGCTACGGGTATTCGTTGGCTACCTTTGCTCCCTATGAATTATGTCTACATCCTCTTTGCCTTTTTGGTTGGCCTGGCCATAACAGTTCAGGCAGGTATTAATGCTAACCTTCGGCAGGCAATGGCCAGCCCTATTCTGGCAGCCGCTATTTCGTTTGGTTCTGGCTTCATTGCCTTGGTCATCCTATTCTTCGCATCCGGTTCAGCCACACCCTCACTCGATGCCATCAAACAGGTAAGCTGGTGGAAATGGATGGGCGGGGTTATGGGGGCTGTTTACATGATAACCGTTATTGTTAGTGTACCTAAAATCGGTACCGCCAACCTGGTAAGCCTGAGCGTAGCGGGCCAGTTGGTCGCAGCCATTATACTCGACCATTATGGTTTATTAGGTTTAGCCATCCACCCCGCCAATGGCTGGCGCATACTGGGTGTTATGCTGATCGTGACCGGTGTTTTGCTGGTGGTGAAAAACTAAGTCTATGCTTTTCGGTTTACAGTTTTCGGGCTGTCGGTCGACCGAC
>CAXTJJ010000040.1:0-19404 GCA_964244155.1 uncultured Spirosoma sp. | reverse complement strand
AGCCATAAAATGCTTCGATAGTCGACTTGGCCGCTTTGATTGTTTCGGCCAGCACCACGCCAATGCCCTGCGTTCCTTCCAGCAGCTTGATAACCACCGGCGGTCCGCCAACGAGTTTAATAAGCTGGGTTACATCGCCGTTTTTTGGGTGATTGGCAAACATGGTCTTGGGCAAACCGACACCCGCTTTTGAGAGTACCTGCAAACTGCGAAGCTTGTTACGCGAACGCATAATGGCCTGCGACTTGCCTGTTGTAAAGATGTTCATCATCTCGAATTGCCGGACAACTGCGCAGCCATAATCGGTTACTGAAGCCCCGATGCGGGGAACGATGGCATCGAAGGGTTCTAACTCATGGCCTTCGTATAGAACCGAGGGCTTACCCCCTTCAATCATGACCTGACAATTCAAATGATTGACAACCACCCCTTCGTGACCACGCTGATTAGCGGCTTCGAGAAGTCGTTGGGTAGAATATAAATTCGGATTGGCCGATAAAATGGCAATACGCATTGATTCAGTGTTCAGTTATTTGTGAGGGGTTGCTGGTAAACGTCTCAATCATTTTCCGAAGGGGCTAATGAGGTAGAAACCTTACCAGTAACTTTAGCGTCGTAGGATAGATTTTTCTGTGAGACATCAACAAGGAATCGGTTTCGGAGCAGTTTTCGGCCTAATAGCACCGGGTTTTTGAGTTGTTCGCGGTCGGCAAGCGTAAATTCAGCTCTTATCGTGCGGCCGAACAAAACGATGCGGGTTTGAATGACATAGCGTAGTTCAGCTACACCGAACGAGTTTTTAATCATGCGTTGACTAAACTGGTCACTCCGAAACTTCCGGGCAGGCAATCCTGTTTTGTCGATCAGCCAAAAGCTTAATTTTCGTTTAAGTCCAGACCGTATCACCCGCACATCTTTGCAGTGCAGCGCTGACGTAAAAGCACCTGTATCGACTTTGGCCTGTATATCGAACAAGCCCAGATCCGGAAAATCGACCAGATCGGTCATGCCAATGATTTGTTTAGGCTTAGGAGCTTTCATGGAACCGCACCGGCGGACCGGCAGATCTTTATGATTGTTATGGTATAATTATGATTTAAAAAATCATTTTTCATCTTAAAAATCAGAAAAATCTGCGGTCTATTTAATCAGTAACTTCACCGTATCAACCGACTAAAGGTAAGCGACATATCGAGCATAATCATCTTGGCTCTTGCGTTTCGTTCGAGGTGATAGGCGGCTTCGTTGAGGTCATGGACGATGCGCTCAATGTGTTCTATTTTCAGGATTTTAGCGAAGTTTTTGACAAAGGCCATTTCGTCGTCGGGTAGCCGAAGTAACTCGGCTGCGCCCTGTTGCCAGAGGAACAAATCGCGGTACAGCCGGATGCTGTAATCCAGTAATCCCTTTTGTTTCTCCTTGCTAAAACCGTCAAACTGGTCGGCCTGTTTAACCAGCGTGGTTAAATCCTGACGATAGCAGGTGCGCATCCATTCGGCAAACCAGACATGCTGATCTGTCGAGCTGGTGTCCTGTTGACTCAATTGCAGAGCTTCGGCCAGATTTCCATCGGCCAGATACGCCAGTCGGCGGGCGGTTGTTTCGTCCAGGTTCAGGTGCTGGCGCATGTACGTCGCCACTTCCTCATCCGTAAACGCCCGAATGGCTACCCGCTGCGTCCGCGACAGAATGGTGATCAGCAACTTGTCAGATTGGTTGGTCACGAGCAGAAACAGCGTTTGGGCCGGGGGTTCTTCCAGCACTTTCAGCAGCGCATTGGCCGAGGTCACGTTCATGAGTTCGGGCAACCAGATAAGCATGATTTTATACGCGCCTTCGTAAGCTTTCAGCGATAGTTTTTGCAGAATGTTTCGGGCTTCTTCGGCCGAGATATTGCCCTGCTTGTTGTCGGCTCCCAACGATTCGAGCCAGTCGGGCAGGGTACGGTAGGGCGTGTTGAGAACAAACTTCCGCCAGTCGGTCAGGTACGTTTCCGACGTTTTCCCTTTGCCCTGATTCGTGATCGGAAAAACCATATGCAAATCGGGATGCACAAGTTTCTGCACTTTGATGCAGGCCGCACAACGACCGCAGGAATCCTCCGACTGTTTGTCTTCGCAGTTGACATACTGCGCCAGCGCCAGTGCCAGTGCCAGATTTGCACTACCTGCCGGACCGTCGAACAGCAACGCATGCGCCAGGTGGTTGGATTGCACCGCCCGCAGCAGCATCTGCTTCGTGTCGTCCAGGCCAATGATTTCGTTAAATAGCATAAGGAAAGGGAGGAAAGGAGGAAAGGAGGAAGGGGAGGAAAGGAGGAAGCGAAGGAAAGGAGGAGAGGTGCGATGGGGAAGAGATGCACTTGAGCATTTTTCCTTTATTTCCTTCCTCCCTTTCTTCCCTCTTCTCCCTTTATTCCCCTTCCTCCCTTTCCTCCTTTTTATAAATACTTCTTAAAATACCTTCTTCCACTTCGTCAAACGCCTTGTCGCGTCGGATGAACGCTTCGCGGGCTACCTGCAATGCTTTCTCGATTCGATAGGGCGTAATGCCGTTATCAGAACCGCCCCACGAAAAAGAAGGGATGTGTTTATGCTGGAAACCGCCCCCGAATATATTGGCACTAACACCTACGACGGTGCCCGTATTGAACATGGTACTGATACCGGCTTTTGTAAAATCGCCCACCATTAGTCCGCAGAAAATCCGCCCGGTGTCTTCCAGTTGGCCCGTGGCATAGGAGTGGAGTTTCACGTTGCTGTAGTCATTCTTCAGGTTCGAATTATTGACGTTAGCCCCCAGATTGCACCACTCGCCAATGACCGAATTACCCAGAAAACCGTCGTGTGCTTTGTTGCTGTAGCCAAAGAAAATGGAGTTGCCCACTTCGCCACCCACTTTGCAAAACGGCCCGATAGTGGTATTACTCCGCATTTTGCCACCCCAGTTTACGGTCGACCCTTCGCCCAGGGAGAAAGGCCCAATAACGATGGAACCCTCACTGATGGTAGCATTCCGGCCAATGTAAATGGGTCCACCTTCCGCGTTCAGAACAGCCGCCCGGATTGTAGCACCCGGTTCGATGAATATATTTTCGGGCGCGTAGCAACGAGTAAAGGGGTCGGTGATGGGTTCGGATGTCCGACCAGCGGTCAGTCGGGTAAAGTCAGCCCGGAGTTGATCGCCGTTATTGACAAAAATATCCCACAAATGACGAACAATTGTCAGCGGCTCCATGAACGTGCGGAACGGATAGTCGTCGGTTACGGTCGGGGCCGTGGTTTGCGGGATATTGGTTCGCAAAGCCAGCAGTAAGCCGTCGTGGGTAATCAGGCCCGTGTTGGGGGGTAAGGCTATAATCGTTTCTTTTAAGGCATCGGTTGGGCAAACGGCTCCGTTGATGTACCAGTTGTCGGCACTGGTACGTTGGGGGAATTTCGTTTGTAAATACGGTTCGGTCAGGTACGAAGGCGTTTGCTCCAGCGTATCGGCCCATTTTTCGGCCAGCGTCAGCGTACCGATACGAATGCCCGCCACCGGCCGCGTAAACGTGAAAGGTAACAAAGCCGTGCGGATGACGGGGTCATCGAATAAAATCAAAGTTGGCATTGATTGCATCAGGGAAATCAGGCGGCAAATATCCAACCTTAATCTGGAAAAAGAGAACGTATGAAACGGTACTTTTGCGAAATATGGCTGCTCTATCCCTAGACGAGATTATCCGGCGGATTGCTGATTTGCAGGACAAAACAGGCCTGTTCCCGTCGTTTCGCCATAATCCAGCGATTTTTTACCGGCGTCCAGACACCAATATTTTCTTTACGGCGGTCACGGTGTTTACGGTACAAAAGCTGCGTTCGTCCGTGTCAGTCGAAACCCGGTTGCTGATCGACCAAATTGCCAGCCGGGCGGTGGTAGCCTATCCAATTTTCCAGAATAAAGGCGGGCTGAATACCTATAATTTCTGGCCCACGCGCCCCTCGCAGCACTTTTCCAACGGCTATATTTTTCGCCATTTCGACCACTTCCGTATCCCCGACGATATTGACGATACGGCGATGGTCTACCTAACCACCACGCCCACAACCGACGAACAGCGTTGGCTAAAGGAGAAGCTGGCGCAACATGCCAATGGGAGCCAGCCGCAACGCATCCGAAATACCTACCCCGATTACCGGGAGCTTCGCGCTTACTCAACCTGGTTCGGCAAGAACATGGGCGTTGACTTCGACGCCTGTGCGCTGAGTAATATCCTGTATTGCATCTATCAGTATGATTTGCCCAGAAATGAACATGATACCGATTCGCTAACCTATCTGCTATCAATTGTCGAGTCGGGCCGGTATGTGTCGGAGCCGTTTCGATGCGCCCCTCACTACGCCCGAACGTCATTGATCATTTACCATCTGGCTCGATTGATGGCTGCCTTCGAGATTCCTGAACTGGAACCCGTTCGTCCGCGCCTGATCACCGACGCACAAAGTCAGTTAACTAAGGCTACGAACCGGGTTGAACAGATACTGCTGGCAACGGCCTTGGGGTGGCTGGGTGAACCGGTGCCCGCCATCAGTCTCGACGGTATTGAACAGGATTTCGACACCTTTCACTTCTTCATTGCGGGCTTGCTCACTGCCTACGAACAACCCTGGTTACGCCGGTTCGCCGACCGCCCGCTCACGCAAATGCGCTGGCAATGCGAGGCCCACTGCTGGGCGCTGGTGGCGGAATATGTTGCTATGTATGATGTATGATATGGGATGTATGAACCTGAGAAGTGGAGCCAAACGGAGTAAGCGAACAAGGTATAAAGACGTAACTTTACGGACGTATAAATGAGCAATGCATGAAATCACATGGCCAGTCGGCTTTAGGGACTCTTTGTGGAAATAAACTTGTTACGGCTGGTTTGGCTGCCGTTATCGTTTTGTTACTGATCTGTATTCAGAAAACAGCCGCGCAGCAACCGCTCCAAGAGCTTGTGAAGCAGGTCGAGTCTATTCCTGGGAAGAAAGCCTACCTGGCATCGCCTTTTGTAACGGCTGGTAATCGGTTGTATATGGTTGGCCATCAGGATGGAAAATTCCCGGATCTGGGCTGGCACATAACGGGCGAAATGGGCGGCATATGGGACCATCCAATCAAATTAATGGATGGTTTTACGGCTGCTGTGTCCATTAATCAAAAACAGGTTTGCCTGGATAAAGCTGATACGTTTATCAATTATCCCTTTGCCAACAAGCACTTGTACCAACGGGTCGCCGACGGGCTGGATGTGGAGCGATTTCAGTTTGTGCCCGACAACAAAGAGGGCATGGTGGTGGAGTATACGTTCGTGAACAAACAATCAAAGCCGCTCACACTTCAATTTACTTGGACAGCCCACACAGACCTGCGTCCGACCTGGTTGGGCGAACGAACCAACATGGTCGATGCGCCGGACCAGGCAAGCTGGCAGGCAAAAACGCAGACCTGGATCGCTAAGGATCAAAAAAATGACTGGTTCGTTGTGTTTGGTGCCAATGTGCCCGCCCGCCAGCATCATCAAAACAAAGACTGCGAATTTGTGTCGGCCGGGAAGGGATGTGCGGCTTCGCTGGTGTACACGGTCACGGTGCCTGCCAACGGAAAAACACAACTGCCCATTACCATTGCCGGTTCATACAATTCGGCTGAGCTGGCTAACCGGACCTTTGCTGACGTTCAGAAAAATGCCTACACCTATCTGGCCAGCAAGAAAAACCGCTACGCCACCATCGACCAACTGGCATCGGTGCATGTGCCGGATAAAAAGCTGGAACAGGCGTTTCGCTGGGTAAAATACAATACCGACTGGCTGATTCGCGAAGTGCCCGAAATAGGCCGGGGGCTGTCGGCGGGGTTACCCGATTATCCGTGGTGGTTCGGGGCCGATGGCTGCTATACCCTGTCGGGCCTGATCACAACGGGAAACCGGCAACTAGTATATGATTCCGTCGACCTGCTGAATAAAATCTCCGAAAAGGAAAACGGCAACGGCCGGATCATCCACGAAGTGTCGACCAACGGCGCGGTGTATAATCCCGGCAATTTGAACGAAGTTCCCCAGTTTGCCAGCATGATCGCTGAAGTTTACCGATGGACCGGCGACAAAGGCTTTCTGCGCAAGTACTTCCCGACGGTAAAAAAGGGGATGGCCTGGTTGCTGGCTGAAAATGACAAAGACAAAAACCTGCTTCCCGATGGCTTCGGCATGATGGAAATACACGGCATGAACAGCGAGATGATCGATGTGGCGGTGTATACGCAGGAGGCTTTTGCCAATGCGGCCTACATGGCGTCGGAACTCGGCGACAACACGCTGGCGACGGATTATCAGCGCAAAGCCTCTGCCCTGAAAACGAAAATAAACACTGATTTCTGGGTGCCAGAAAGCGGTTCGTATGCCGATTTTATCGGGACAAAAGCCGAAGCTTTGCAGCTTGTGGACGGGGCCATTGTTCGGGCGGATACGCTGCACAAACCCTGGGCCGTAGAGGAGCTGAAAGCAACCCGGCAGAAGCTGCGCCTGTTGCCAGAGGATACCAAGAAAGGCTTTGTACTGCACCATAACTGGGTGGTCAACACGCCCATGGAAACGGGTGTCGCCGATCCCGACAAGGCAGACATTGCCCTTCGGACTGCCAGCAAATTTACGAACCCGTTTGGCCTGTTTGTCACGGGTATCGACCGCGACGAATCGGCCGGCACCGACGAGGGGTCGTTCAATCTAAACAAAAAAGTATTTACGTATACCGGGGCGGTGATGACCCTGCCAACGGGCGTGGCCACGATTGGGGAGAACAACTACGGCCACCCCGACGAAGCACTGGGCTATCTGAAACGTATGACCAAAACGTTTAGCTATGCCTTTCCGGGTTCTATTTACGAAGTGTCGCCGGACTACGGCATGGTTACGCAGGCCTGGAACATGTACAGCTACGCCGTGCCGATCATCAAACAGTTTTTTGGTATTCGTCCGGCAGCGTCCCGCCAATTCGTTGTGGTTCAGCCGCAAATGCCCGGTGTCTGGGACAAAGCCAGTGTTGAGAAAGTGGCTATAGGTGATAATATGGTATCGATGGACTATGCCAAAGTGGGCGAAGGATTGACGTTGTTGATTTCCCAGAAACAACCGAGCTGGACTGTGAAACTAGTCTTTCCAAAGGGCAAATACCGCAGCTGGCAGGTAAACGGCAAAAAAGTGACCGTGCGGAGCGACGCTGATGCTGATTTTGTTGAGCTAAACGGTAGTTCAATGCGCGTGCGTTTGCAATAGGTCTGATCGATAATAGACACATAGCTACTAAATCACACCCAATCATGGAAACAGGCTCAATTACAACCATCGACGCCTATATCGCGGATTTCCCCGAAAGTACGCAAGCCTTGCTGGAACAAGTGCGGCAGACCGTTCGGGAGGCCGCTCCCGATGCTGAAGAGGCCATTAGTTATGGAATGCCGACCTTAAAATTGAACGGCAATCTGGTTCATTTTGCGGCCTTTAAAAACCACATTGGCTTCTACCCGGCACCGCAGGGACTGGACGCGTTTAAAGAAGAACTGGCCGGTTATAAAGGCGTGAAAGGGTCGGTGCAGTTCCCGCTCAACCAGCCGCTGCCATTGGCGTTGATCTCGAAAATAACACAATTCAGAGTGGCTCAGAATCTGGTCAAAGCGGAAGGGAAGTCTAAAAAGAAACCATTGGCAAAGCCTGATTGAGGCTGGTTTGTAGCGTGGTCGGTTGTTGCCGTGGAAGGAGAATACGGGCGGGACGCCCTTTTAATAGAAGACACTCGGCAGAGCCAAGCGTCAACGTTTTGTTAACGGGGAATGTATAATTATACATCATTTACAACCCCATTCCTCCATCCACAAAAATCGTTTGACCGGTAATGTATCGGCCTGCGTTGGAGCAGAGGAGAACGGCCATGCCCGCAATATCTTCTGGCTGGCCTTCAGAGCCAACGGGAATGGTCATACGCTGGCTGATACGGTCGGGAACGGGGGGCGTTGGAGCTTCAGTGCGGGGTGTTTCGATAACGCCGGGCGAGAGATTATTGACTGTTATACCTTTGTCAGCGAGCTGCATAGCAAGGTTACGTACTGTATTGGCTACGGCTGCTTTCGTTCCGGCGTAAACGATCATGGTCGGGTGGGGCTTCAGTTCCTGAACACTGCCGATGGTTAAGATTCGCCCCCAGCCGCGCTCGGCCATGCCTGGCGCAAAACGCTGCATGAGCAATAATGTCGATTTCCAATTGGCGTTCATCTGGGTATCGAAATCGTCGGGTGTGGTTTCCTGCCACTGTTTAGGTAGCTGAACCGACGCGTTTGTGACCAGAATATCAATCTGACCAAGTTGCTCACTAGCCTGTTTGAATAGTTCGTCGGCTCCATCCGATTTTGACAGATCGACGCCAACAATACCGGTTTTTACGCCAAACGCACTCACCTGATCGGCAACGGTCTGGGCTTCGTCTTTGTCACTTCGGTAATGGACCAGCACGTTAGCCCCAAACTCGGCTAGAGCCAGCGCAATGGCTTGTCCAATTCCCTGACTTGAGCCCGTGACCAGCGCATTTTTCCCTGATAAGTTGAATAGGTCCCTGAGCATGGTTTATGGTTTACGGTATTCGGTTTACGGTTTTGGGCTGACGTCCAGCAGGCCTGTGAGAACGCTATAGCTGTGTTGTCAGTTTTAAGGAACTGACAACACAGCTACGTACGCCTGCACCGAGCTATTATGCGTCAGTAAACCGTAAACCGAATACATTACCCAAACGGGACTAAAAACTTAGCCAACGACCACTTAATACGTTTTCGTCATGTCGGCGGGTATGGCCAGAACGAAGTCGGCCAGATTCCGATTGTCGCCAGCAGGTTTCTCGATGTCGGAGAGTTCGACGGAGGAGAGGGTCAGAATTTTTAAGGTCGGTTGTTTCTGACGGAGATACCAGACAATGCCCTCAAAGTTTTTGGAATGATAGTCGCCATTGAAGTGCAGCAATGTCTGGCCGGGTTGCCAGTTCTGGAGAATAAAATAGGCCATGGTGGCGTCTTTAATAGCTTGTGCACGAGCGAAATTGGCCATCATATCGGGTTGTGTTCCGTGCTGACCGGCGCCCCCTTTACCATCGGCGCCCCCCATCATGTCCATCATGGCTTTATAGCCGGGCAGGGTTAAATCAACGGTTATGGGTAATGGAGCGACCTGCCGTTTGGCGTCAGCCGATATAGTATCCAGTGCCGATAAGCCCTGTCGAGACACCAACCGGGCGTATCGACGCGGTACGTTCGTAGCGATAAAAGGAATATGTTCTTCCCTGGCGAAGTCCGTAATGGGTTTGTAATCAGTATCGAAATTAGGCCAGAGCCGGGCTTGTGTAGCCAGTTCTTTACTGGTCGTTTTGCCCTGTACATAGTCGCTGAGAGCAGTTTGATTATCGGCCTCAAACATTTCGGCACCCAGCACAAGCTTGTCTCTCCGAATGGCCTGTAAGTCCTTTGTTAACTGAAATTCAAGCCAGTGGCAGATGGGATTGTTATGCAATTCGCCAAACAGAATGACATCAGCCTCAGTCGCCTGGCGAAGTAATTTGGCATAAGAAGTCGTCTTCAGTGTGGGCGTATAAAGACGATAGGCGGGTTTGTCGGCCCGAAAAGCAGAAGCCAATAGGCAAAGCAACAGGATTGTAAGACGCATCAGCTAGGTGGTTCGTATTAATCCTGTAACCAATCTGTTTTAAAATTGGTTACCCGTCTGTCTGTCAACCTCTTCTTTTCCATGAATTTGTTAGAAATCCTACACCAATTTCCGGCATTTACGAACGTGCCGGATGAGCAGCTTCAATGGGTCATCGACCGATCTGAGGAGAAATCCTTTCCTGAAGATGCCGTACTCTACAAACCCAATGAGTCGGTTGAGTACCTGATGCTCTTACTGGAGGGCCGTATACGCATTGATAGCGGTGGCGCAAATGACGAGATTCTTACCTACGATCCTCACTCGATTTTAGGGGTGTTGCCTTTCTCACGGATGAAAAGCATCCCGAATCGCCTGATGGCTTCTACACCCATACGGGTGCTGCGACTCCACCGCGATAAGCTGCATGATCTGATACAACATTGCTACGAACTGACGGAGGTACTCGTTCATCAGATGACCACCCGCGTTCGGGATTACACAAAACTGACCCAGCAAACCGATAAAATGGCTTCCCTTGGCCGGCTGTCGGCGGGGCTGGCTCATGAATTGAATAACCCGGTGGCAGCTGTTGTCCGCTCTGTCGATACGCTCAAAAGTCATCTGCGAGCAACGCCCGATACATTTAAAACCGTCATGAGCCTGAAGCTCACCGCTGGCCAGGTCGATTGCGTAACTGAGATGTTTTTTAGGAAAGTTGACCAGCAATTAGCCCCTGATACGAAACGCTTAACTTTACTTGAACGAACCAGTCTCGAAGATGAGGTCACCGACTGGCTGGACGATCATGGTATCGACGACAGTGTGGACCTGGCCGGGCCATTGGTTGAGTACGGCTTTACGGTAGACGATCTGGACTGGATTCTGGAAAAGATCGGCGATGAGAATCTGGTAGGGGTGGCCAATTGGTTAGTCAATAATCTGGTGACTGAAAAACTGGTTTCTGATATTGGTGAGGCCTCCAAACGGATTGGAACGTTGACAGGCTCAATCAAAAATTATACCCATATGGATCGGGGTGGGGGTAAGGAGCAAGTACCACTTGCCGAAGGAATCCGAAATACGCTTGTCCTGCTGGATCACAAAATCAAGAGCAAACACATTGATCTTAAGTTAACCCTTCCCGATAATCTGCCCGTTGTGTGTGGCTGGCCGGGTGAGCTAAATCAGGTCTGGACAAACCTGATCGACAACGCCATCGACGCCCTGCCCGATGGCGGCAAACTCGAAATTGTCAGTGAACTCGATAAACGGTCGGCGCAGGAGGGGCTGGAATTTGTGTTGACAAAAGTGATCGACAACGGGGCCGGGATTCCGGAAGATATCCGTGATAAAATTTTTGAGCCTTTTTTCACGACCAAAGAAATAGGTAAAGGGACCGGCCTTGGCCTCGATATCGTGCAGGGCATCATCAAGCACCACAATGGCTCTGTCAAAGTTCAGTCCAAACCGGGTCATACGGAATTTAGTGTATGCTTACCAGTTTAAAGAGCGAAAGGGTGAATGACTGAAAGAGCGATTCACTTTTTCACTCATTCACCCTTTCGCTCTCTCACCCTTTCGCTCTTTAAACTTTATGAAGTTACCCATCATTTTCTCCATCGACGACGATCAACAGGTGTTGCAGGCCATTCAGCACGATTTGCGGCAGCAATACCGAAAAAAATACCGGATTCTCTGCACTAGTTCGGCCCAGGAAGCGCTCGATACCTTGCCTGAACTGAAGAAGAAAGGTGAAGAGGTCGCTTTGTTTCTATCAGATCAGCGAATGCCGAGTATGACCGGTGTCGAGTTTCTGATGCAGGCTCGTCAGGCGTTTCCGAATGCCAAACGGGTGCTGCTAACGGCTTACTCCGATATCGACGCGGCTGTGAGGGCCATCAACGAGGTGCAGCTGGATTACTACATTGCCAAACCCTGGGACCCACCCGAAGAGAAACTATATCCCGTGCTGGACGATTTGCTAAGCGACTGGCAATCAAATCATAGACCGGCTTTCGAAGGGTTGAAACTGATTGGTTATCAATTCTCGCCCCGTTCGCATGAGTTAAAGGACTTTCTGGCGGGTAATCTGTTTCCCTATCAATGGCTCGATATTGAAAGTAATCCGCAGGCGCAGGAATTGCTCGATCTGCACCAGTTGACCACTGGCGATCTGCCTGTAGTCGTGCTTGGTGATGGCAGTGCTCTTAAACAACCCACATTGGCGGATGTTGGTGAAAAGCTGGGCTTACAACCCAAGGCATCGGAAGGCTTATATGATCTGGCCATTATCGGAGCCGGACCCGCCGGACTGGCGGCAGCCGTATATGGTGGTTCTGAAGGACTTAAAACGATTTTGATTGACAAACGTGCTCCCGGTGGACAAGCAGGCACCAGCTCGCGGATCGAAAACTACCTGGGTTTTCCCAACGGTCTGAGTGGGGCCGACCTCACCCGACGGGCCATTACCCAGGCGCAACGCTTTGGGGTCGAGTTTCTGGCTCCGCAGGAAGTGATGTCGATTAAGTCGCAGGGGCAGTACAAACACATTGATCTGGGCAACGGCAGCGAAGTAATAGCCCGGTCAATCATTCTCAGCACGGGCGTATCGTATCACCAGTTGGACAACGAAAGTCTTCAGAAATATACGGGGGCGGGTGTATATTATGGGGCCGCTACAACCGAAGCCTTTGCCTTCAAAGGTAAGCCCGTTTACATCGTTGGTGGCGGCAATTCGGCGGGCCAGGGAGCCATGTACCTCTCCCGGACGGCCTCCGAGGTGTTTGTCTGCGTGCGTCGGCCCGACCTGACCGAAACCATGTCGCAATACCTGATCGAGCAGATTGAGAAAACACCAAACATTACTGTACTCGGTTGTACAGAGGTGATGGAGGGACTGGGGAAAGAGCGTCTGGAATGCCTGGTGCTGGAAGACATGAACACCAAAGAACGGCGAACTGTGCAGGCGGCTGGTCTGTTTATTTTCATCGGCACCAAACCCCTGACCGACTGGATCGAGATGGACATTATAAAAGACCCCAAAGGCTTTATTGCCACGGGCCGCGACCTCGCCAAGTATGCTGATTTTAAAAAAGTCTGGCGATATGATCGGGAGCCGTTCTCACTCGAAACCTGTAGTGCCGGCATTTTTGCCGCTGGCGATGTTCGGGCGGGGGCAATGAACCGCGTTGCCTCAGCCGTGGGCGAAGGGGCCATGGCGGTTAGTTTCGTTCATAAATACCTGGCAGAAAACTAGAGAGATGTAGGGTGTGTAGTACATGATATATTTCGTTTATGTCTGGCTTTAATAAGTCTCAATGGAAATGATTAAAAAATGAATTTTGTCTAATCCTACATCCTCATGCTCAAACCAACCCTCTGTTCTCATCTTTCGGCTCTGACAGAAATCCGTATGGCTCGCGAACACGTTTGTGAGGAATGCATCAAAACGGGTGATTCGTGGGTGCATTTGCGAACTTGTCAGACATGCGGCACAACACTCTGCTGCGATTCATCGCCCAATACACACGCTACGAAGCATTTTCGGGCGAGTGGACATCCCGTTGTAGCCTCCGCCGAACCGGGCGAACGCTGGCTCTGGTGTTATGCCGATGAGCAAATGGTAGGGTATTGAACAAGGTAGAAAGTATACGGGTTATGGTATAGGGTTTTCGGGTTATAGTATTCGGTAGGCTAACGCATCTATGTTGCTTACGCCGGTCATCGTTACGGTCAGTCAACCAAATACCATAACCCGAATACCGAGTGCTATATACCCATATACTGAAAACGGAAAACCGAATGATTGCCGAACAAACGCTTACCGAATATTATTACCGAGTACGGCTTCATTCTGAGGCTATCTGTCGGGGACTTGAGACGGAGGATTATGTTGTTCAGCCGGTTGTGGATGTTAGCCCGCCGAAATGGCATTTAGGCCATACAACCTGGTTTTGGGAAACATTTGTGCTTCTTCCCAATGCACCTGGCTATCGTATTTTTCACGAAGATTTCAGCTACGTTTTTAATAGTTATTATGAAACGGTTGGCAAACGCGTGTTACGCACCGACCGGGGTAATCTCAGCCGTCCGACCGTAGCGGGCGTGTATGCGTATCGCGCGTATGTAGATGAGCAGATGAGCCGGTTTCTGGATACAACTGCCCTCTCGCCCGAACTACATGCTCTTGTTATTCTGGGCCTGAACCACGAACAGCAACACCAGGAACTGCTCATCACTGATATCAAATATATCCTGGGCCATAATCCATTAATGCCTGCCATTGAGATGCCCGTTTTGGAGCATCAGTTAGAGATGTCCCGCCCGTCTTTAGTTATACCGGAAGGTATTTACACCGTTGGTTATCAGTCAGCTGAAAGCCAGCGAGATGGCTCTTTTTATTTCGATAATGAAGTTGGGGCACATAAGGTTTACCTGAACAAAACGACGCTTGCCGGTAATCTGGTTACGAATGAGGAGTACTTAAATTTTATAAAAGCGGGCGGCTATCAGAACTTCCGGCACTGGCTTTCTGATGGGTGGGCGTGGGTAAAATCCAATGCTGTTGAGGCCCCTTTATACTGGCACCAGGTCAATGGTGAGTGGTGGAATTATACCTTCAACGGCCTGAAACCGGTTGAGCTGGATGCCCCGGTCTGCCACGTGAGCCACTACGAAGCCGATGCCTACGCACGCTGGAAAGGCCAACGCCTGCCAACCGAATTTGAATGGGAAGTTGCCGCCGTGGACGCAGCTGGTCAGCCGCTCAATTGGGGCGCGCGGTGGGAGTGGACCAACTCTGCGTATCTGCCTTATCCTGGCTTTATTACCGCCGAAGGAGCCGTGGGCGAGTACAACGGCAAGTTTATGAGTAGTCAGATGGTTTTACGCGGGGCATCGGTAGCTACACCCGAGGGGCATTCCCGACCCACGTACCGCAATTTTTTTCAACCAGACAAGCGATGGCAGTATACCGGAATACGTTTAGCGAATCAGTAGGTTCAGAGACACACACAGTTAATAGTGACGTTGACCCGGCTTTAGTTGAAGAAGTCCGCAAGGGCTTGCAGCAAACGCCCAAACGCCTGTCGTCGCGTTTTTTTTATGATGCCGAAGGAAGCCGGATTTTTGCCGAAATCATGCACTCGCCGGATTACTACCTGACCCGTTCGGAGTATGAAGTGCTGGATACTTATAAAACTGAGCTACTGCAAGCGTTTACGCCCGATAATCGACCATTTGAACTGGTAGAATTAGGTGCAGGGGATGGGTTGAAAACGAAAATTCTAATCGGTTTTTTTGAAGACCAACAAGCCAACTTCACCTATGCCCCTGTCGATATTTCGGTTGATGCGCTCGAAGGGCTGGTTATTGACTTGCGGAAGCAATGGCCTGATTTGCAGCTTAATCCCCGGCATGACGATTATTTTAGCGCGCTTGAGCTGCTGTCAAGTGAGAGCAACAGCCGAAAAGTTGTGCTCTTTCTGGGGTCAAACATTGGCAACTTTGCGCCCGACGACGCCATCGCTTTCTATCACCAACTCCACGACCGGCTTCAACCGGGTGATTTAGTGCTCACCGGTTTCGATCTGCAAAAGCACCCGGCTATTATTCATGCGGCCTACAATGACCGTCAGGGATTAACGAGGGCCTTTAATCTGAACCTGCTCCGGCGAATCAACAGCGAACTCGACGCTACGTTCGATCTGGCGGCTTTCGATCATTACGAAACCTACAATCCTGAAAACGGCGAAGCCCGCTCGTATTTAGTAAGCCAGAAAGAGCAAATCGTAAGCATAAAGGGGCTGGACATGCAGGTGCCTTTTCAACACGGCGAAATTATTCATACCGAGATTTCCCGAAAATTCACCCGGACTCAGATCGAGGAACTTGCCCGACAGACAGGCTTTTCGGTGGCTGGCTGGTTTACCGACAGCAAGGGCTATTTTGCCGATGTCGTGTTTGAGAAATAGGTAATGGTTATTAAGTTAATATGAATACTGGAATGAATTGACAGGATTTCATATCCCTGTTATAGCTAGTATTATAGTCAATCAATTTAAAAGGTTTTTTAACCACAGAGGCACAAAGTGCACAGAGGTCTATTAGGTTACTTTCCTCCCTAATAGACCTCTGTGCACTTTGTGCCTCTGTGGTTAAAAAACCTTTATTAAATGTGAATAATGGCTACTTATCCCACCAAACGTGTGTGTCCAGGTTATCTGCTCCCTGCCGGGCGACGGCTTCCTGCCGGTTAACCGTGTTGACTGACTGCTCGGAGTCTGGATAGGACATGCGATTAATGAACGTTCCTGTTATCTCCTTGCCCGGGTACGGGTTAGGTGTCAGAACCGGGAAGTCGCTCCGCCGGAAATTCGCAAACACTTCAGGCCCGTTCAGGAATGAGGCAATCCAATATTGCGTGTTGATCAACTCAAGACCTTTTTCCGCCACATACGGATTCTTGGCTAGATAAGCACTGATGTCGGCATCCGCAACCGCCGACGTTGTTCCATAATCGGCTAACTGTTTCATATGCGCCGTAACCCCGGCATTGTAAAAATCGGCCGCACTGCCCGTTGTCCAGGTCCGTTGGGCCGCTTCAGCCAATAGCAGTTGAGTCTGGGCATAGGTTACCAGGAAACAGGGCGCAAACTGACTGCCCATACGAGTCCGGTCTAACTGCGAGTACCCATAAAAGAATGGGATACCAAGATCGGTAGTGGCACGGGCGGCTATTGTGCCGTTGTCGTAACCAAGTGGCATGCCAATCTGCACGGCGGGATCGCGACTGGCTAGCGTAGCCGTTTGTTCAGGACCACTTTTTGCCCCTACATACCGAACAGCAATAGACACCAGACGCGGATCTGATGTTGATTTGAGATAATCTACGAACGTCTTTGTCAGATAATAGTTGGCGGCTTCGGTCGAGTTGACGGTAGCGCCCACGCCATTGGTATAGTTGGCGTTATTACGAATGACAGCGTTGTCGGCGTTTGATTGCATGAGTCCACCGGCAACGGCTTTCTGAACCGTCGATTGTGCCAGTGTCGCGTTCACTTTCGACAAACGCATGCCAACCCGCAGCAATAATGAATTGCCGAATTTTTTCCATTTTGTGATGTCGCCCCCGTAGGTAACTTCGCCCGCTTCAGTAGGTTTCGATGCATCCAGGGCGGTCGTTGCTTCGGTTAGCTCTTTAATCAGATCATTGTAGATGCTTTCCTGCGTATCATACTTTGGCGTTACGTTAGCCGAGATATAGCCCAATCCAGCTTGTGTATAAGGTATATCGCCATATGTATCTGTGAGCACCATAGAGGTATACGCCTTCCAGATACGTGCCATGTTGTAAAGATTCGTTCGGTTGGCATCACTCTTCGTTTGATTGAGCACATCAACCAGATACCGCATGACGTTCTGGTAATATTGACGCCACAAAGCCCCATTGTTGCCGGAAGGGCCCCGATTGTCAATATTGAAGTTTCCGCCTGCGTTGATACCCGAGTTTGGCGTGAACATTTGCTGAACAATAGGCTCCTCGAAATTCAGCGTTGAGGCTGCTGGAAAGGAGGTGCTGACCATGGCGTTATTGAACGTAAAAACGGGGTTAAGTGCGATTGCTGCCGTTGGGTTAACGTTCAGTTGATCAAATCCTTTGTCGCAGCTGCTGGTCATCAGAAGCAACGCAACAAAAGGTATATATAGGAGTGTCTTTTTCATTTTTGGAGTTTTTGTGGTTTTCGGTTTTCGGTATATGGCTGTCTGGCGCGTCCGTGTTGCTTACGCCGACCCACCGAATACCAGATACCGTAAACCTTAAACTGAGTTAAAATTTAACATTCAGGTTAAAGCCTACACTACGGGTAGTGGGTAGACCTGTAGATTCCAGACCAATCAGGTTGTCGGAGCTAAACCCAAATTGCTCTGGATCGATGTTGGGCACCCACTTCTTGATAATCGCGACATTGTTGGCCACCGCACTCAGGCGTACGCCTTTGATAAATAAGCTTTTAGGGAGCATGCTTGTGAAGTCGTAGCCGAGACTGATCTGGCGGAGTTTCCACAAACCAGCGTCATAGACCACTTGCTCACCAAGGCTCTTGGAACGGCCTACCGAATAGTAATCCTGCACAAAGGCCCGTACTGCATTGACTTCCCCTTTTTCATTCACACCAGGGCCAACCATTTTATTGTCGGCTTCGCCACGACCCACCAGCGTTTCCTTTTGCAGACCATGCCGGAAGGCATTCAGGTTGGTCCCTGAAATCATTTTACCCCCCAGTTTAAAGTCGATCAGGAAGGATAAGCTCACCCCTTTGTAATTGAAACTATTGGTAATGCCGCCTACATAACGAGGCAAGGCAGAACCGAATGAAACGGGTGCATCGGTACGAACAGGAAGACCATCAGTGCCGTTGATAAGCTGGCCTTGTGCATTGCGCTTATAGCCATATGTGTACAACTGCCCCAATTGCTGACCCACCACCTGGCGTAGTTCACCTACGTAGATGCCCGTGCCCACAACGATCTGCTCACCCGGCGTGTCGGTCAATAACCGAAGCAACTTGGTCTGATTATAGGAACCGTTCAGGGTTACATCCCAGGAGAAGTTTTTGGTCCGTACCGGCGACAGGTTCAACAATACCTCAATCCCCTGGTTGCGGCTCTGGCCACTATTGATGAGCGAACTGGTATAGCCTGACGCATCAGACGATTGCTTGGCAACGATCTGGTCGCTGGTGATTTTGTTGTAAACAGCCACGTCAAGGCCTACCCGGTTGTTGAACAGTTTCAGCTCCAGCCCTAATTCGGTCTCGGCAACCCGGCTCGGTTTCAGCGTGGCGCTGGGAACCGTATTTGAAGTGATATAACCTACTGGCTGCCCCTGTCCGGCGGGGTTTGGAAACAGGTTGGCATTAACGCCGTAGAACAGGTTATTGGAGTAAGGAGCAACGTCGCCATCGCTGCCTACTTCGGCATAGGCGGCCCGAAACTTGCCAAAGTTCAGCCACGAGGGCAGGTTATTGAAGGCTTGTGAAAAGACAAAACTACCCGTCACCGATGGATATAGAATGCTGCGATTGGCTGGGGCCAGCGTAGAGAACCAGTCATTTCGTACGGTTCCGTTTATGAAAAGAACATCCTTGTAGGAGAACTCAGCCGCGCCATAGAGTGAGTTTACTTTGCGTTCGCTCAGACCATAAGTCGGATCTTTTACCCGGCCATTCTGCGGTACATATAATCCCCGTACTACGAAGTCAGTAACCTGCACACTGTTCAGATCAGACCGGCGATACAGTTGGTTACCACCCAGTGTCAGATCAATTCCCAGGACGCCAAATTTGCGGTTGGCCCCAATCAGGAAATCGGTGTTGACCTCGCGAAACCGGCGGGCTTCCTGCACATACGCACCGTTCACAAAACCAGCCGGGGCCGCTGCCAGCGAGGCCTGACCCGTTGGGAAGTTATAGTCCTGATCACGAGACCAGTAATCCTGACCTACCCGGCCCTGAATATATAACCAGTCGGTGACATTATATCGGGCCGAAATATTGCCAAACAAACGATCCCGACGGATATTCTCAAATTTGTTGTTGAGGACGAAATAAGGGTTCGTCCGGTTCATAAACCGAGAATAAATAAACTCGTTGCCCGTAGCCGGATTAATTTGATTGGCTTCCAGCACGTCGAGTGGCATT
>CAXTJJ010000039.1:0-19758 GCA_964244155.1 uncultured Spirosoma sp. | reverse complement strand
GGTGAACGATGTCTATTATTTGGCTAAGAAGCGAAAAAAAGCCCTGGTGCCTTTCCATACGGTTCGCGAGGATGAGACATCCCGCAGTATTTCGCAGCGCTATGGCATTCGACTTAAAAAATTAATGCGATATAACCGCCTGGATCGGGTACAGAAGCTGGTTACCGGCCGGGTTATGTGGCTCCGTGAACGTCGGCCCGGCAACAAACCTGTTGAAATTATCAACGCCCCAACGCCACCCGTATATGACCGCACACCAACGCCCCCAACGCGGCAGGAGGTAGCCTCAAACGGCACGTCACGGCCGGTAACGGGCAGCGACGGTATCCCCAGGAATGCGTCGGAACGTAAGCTATATCAGCCCAAATTGGTGGGCGGGGGTATTACGCCAAATGATGGCACATCAGAACCGGCTACACCTCAACGGTCAGAACCTCAGTCTCCATCCATTCAGCCTAACTCAAACCGGACAGCCTCTGGCCGGAAACTGGTGCCAACCGTAACGACACCCCTGGATGATAGCAATGGGTCACAACGGGTCGTTATTGTCAGAACACCCGATGGACCCGAACCTACAAAGGCAGTACCCGTTGCGACCACACCTGAGCGCGACCAGCCCGTTGGTAGTTCGGTAGCAACAATGCCTAAACCGAAAGCATCAGATACCTACGTCAGCACGCCCAAAACCAAGCCAACTACAGACCTGGATATGGGCCGCCCTGACGTGGGCCGCCCTGACGCGGGGAAATATGAAGGTCCGCGTGAGCAACAGGCCGATGGGTCGCTCACGATCCCAAGTGCTGCACCGACCAGCAAAGCACCACCTCGTCCGGCACCACCAACCGTTACCAGAACGGAAACACGCCCAACAACGCCCGCTGTTACGACCAGCCCGGAACTGAAGGAGGTTTCTACGCCAGCCACAACGCGGTCAACAACGCCTGCTACTGTGAATCATTCAGCTACAACGCATTCAGTAGAGCCGGGGCAAACCTATTACAGCATTTCGAAACTGTACGGCCTGACTGTCGATGAGTTACTGTCGATCAATAACCTGACTGCAGATGACAAGCTGGAAGTTGGTCAGAAACTCGCCGTGAAACTGACGCCTGGTGGCCGCGTTGTGAAACCGTCGCCAACCACCAAACCGACGTCGACAGCAGAATCTGCCGTTACCTATCATACCGTTGCGAAAGGGGAAACCATGTTCCGTATTTCGCAAATGTACGGTGTCAGCATCGAGCAGATCCAGTCGTGGAACAACCTGACCGACGCAGGCGTTAAAGTGGGTCAGAAAATCAAGATCATGAAGCCCTAGCGGGTCAACGTTCTTTAATTGAAAGCCGCTCCAACTAGGGGCGGCTTTTTTTATAACCCGAGTTTATCTTCACAATTTGTCAGGCACCTAGTATCTTTACATACATGATACTCATTGATAATACTTGTATTAGCGACGATGTCGCCGAAAAGTTCTTCGTCTGCAACCTGGATAAATGTAAAGGCGCCTGTTGTGTAGAAGGCGACATGGGAGCGCCCTTGGAGGGCGATGAACACCTAATTTTAGATCGTATTTACGAAGATATAAAGCCTTATTTATCGCCGGAAGGTATTAAAGTCATCGAGCAGAGGGGCGGCTATGAATCCGACGAAATGGGTGGTTTTGTGACCAATACAGTTGCTGGACGCGAGTGTGTCTATGCTACCTGGGATAATAAAGGCATCCTGAAGTGTGGGATTGAAGAAGCGTATAACGATGGTAAAGTTGACTGGAAAAAACCTATTTCCTGCCATTTATACCCCATCCGTATCACTAAATATGAATCTTTTCACGCACTGAATTACGACCGTTGGCCCATTTGCAGCCCGGCCTGTGGTCTCGGCGAACAATTGAATGTGCCCATCTATAAATTTGTTCGGGAGGCTCTTATCCGGGCTTATGGTGAAGAATGGTACGGGCGTTTGTCGAAGGCAATAGAAGAAAAAGGCGAAGCGAAATAGTAGCTTATTTTCTGCCTACGCGCACCTGTGAAAAGCCGGTTTACCCCTTTAATTACGTCCATGCAACGACCATTCAACACGCTTCTTACTTCACCAGCGGCTATAATGCTTTTTATCGGGTTGCTCGTAACGGCTCTTTGGGGCGCAACACTTCCCGTCCCGCCCCGTCGGGTGGCGCCACCCGTTCTGACGGGCGCCGATCAGATGAACCAGTATTTGCCTTACCTTAAGGGAAAACGGGTTGCACTGGTAGTCAACCAGACGTCTATTATTGGCAGCCGCCCGAGCGTCGATAGTATGCTGAGTCGGGGGGTTAAGATTGTGAAAATTTTCGGGCCGGAACACGGCTTTCGGGGTAATGCCAGTAATGGGGCCAAAGTAGATAATGAGGTCGATGCCAAAACCGGCATTCCAATCATTTCGCTGTATGGAAAATACAAAAAACCGTCTGCCGAACACCTGGCCGATGTGGATGTGCTCATCTACGACATTCAGGACGTAGGGGCGCGTTTCTACACCTACATCAACACGCTGGATCACGTCATGGAGTCCTGCGCCGAAAACAACAAAGAACTCATGATCCTGGATCGGCCAAACCCAAATGGCTATCTGGTTGATGGGCCTATTCTGGAAGATCACCTGCATTCAGGAATCGGTATGCACCGTATTCCGATTACACACGGCTTGACCATGGGCGAGTTTGCCCAACTTATTAACGGGGAAGGCTGGCTACCCAACAAGGCCAATTGTAAGCTGAGAATCATCAAAGTGGCGAACTACACCCACGATATGCCCTACGAATTGCCTGTTTTTCCGTCGCCTAATTTAAACACGCAACAGTCGATAGCGCTGTACCCAAGTCTGTGTCTGTTTGAAGGAACGATCATTAGCCAGGGGCGCGGTACTTACATGCCATTTACCGTACTGGGTGCGCCGGCACTGAAAGGAAAGTATGACTTTTCGTTTCGGCCGGTTAGCCTGAAAGGCATGAGCGAAACCCCGCTTCACCAGGATACAGACTGCTACGGTCTCGATTTGCGGAAATACGACACCGCCAAACTTCGTAAAAGTAAACAGCTCAATCTGTCGTGGTTAATGGAATTGTATAAGGCATATCCAGACAAGGAGCGTTTTTTTGATATGACCCAAAGCAAACAGATGGGAAATTTTGATAAACTGGCGGGCACCGAAACCCTTAGGAAACAAATCATTGCGGGTACGTCGGAAGCTGACATTCGCCAAAGCTGGGAGCCGGGTCTGTCTGCTTTCAAGACGCTGCGCAAGAAGTATTTGCTTTACCCATAGAGGTTTTTGGACATGATTAACAGGATTTTTTCTTCCGTTGTCGCTTGACTTTGCCGAGTGACAACGGAAGAAAAAATCCTGTTAATCATGTCCAAAAAACAAACACTCGCCGTTATTACTTGGCAAAGCCAAGCGACAACAGCGAGTGGAGTCGGGTTCTCAAACCAGACTCTAAAAAGGACAATCTATACCTCCATCAAAAGTAGAATAGCGTCGTTCGACAGGGCTTCAAATTCCAATGTGTATCCAGACTCAACGGTCAAGGCCAGACTATCTTTTTCGTGATGAAGTCGATTCGCTACTTCAAAGGTGCCCTGCAGTACAAAGACAAAAATTCTCTGCGTTTCCCCTGCTGATTCTGCTACAAACCCGCCTTCTTCCCGACCGCCATACTGGCCGATAAATAGCCGTTTGCCGGACGACACCGCTAGTGGCAAAAGTGTGTTTTTCGTTGTGAGGTCAAATCCGATCAGGTTAATCGCCGGGGTATCACCAATTGACGGATTGTTTAACCAGATTTGTAAAAAATTGATCATCTCTGTCTCATATGGGTTACTGACTCTATAACCCATGCCTTTTTCCAATGGCAGGATACCAACCTGGCCGGGCTCGAGATAGCCTGATGTCGGCGTATCGTTCGACAGTTCGTGCGTGTATTCCAGACCACCGGAAACTGGAATCAGAATGACGTCTACTTTTTGCTCTACCTGCATACTCAGGCTCATGTCAGCCCGTAACATATCGTCGTTTATCAGGCATAAGCGCCCAAAAGGCTGACGGCTTTCATCTACATACCGGCCAAAATTAAAGGTGTGATAACTCCGGAAATCGGTTGTTTCGGAGCAACCCCGTTGATCGGCCAGATAAATTTGTGCCTGCGTTTTCGTATCCATTCGTGACGAACTGAGAGCTTAGAGTTGAAATGACCAGATACTCAGGTTTGGCTGAAGCGCAATCAGATCGGTCGATACGTCGCTGCCTGTTTGCAGGGCCTGCCGATGGTCGCCATTGGCAATCAGCAACTGATCGCCGATGGTATCAATCCAGGTAATTGGCTCACTATAAAAGTGGATGGTGATTTTGTGAGCCTCCTTTTGCTCAATGTGCGAGGCCAGAATCTCAAATTTGAATTGGGTAAAGGGCACACACAGCGTTCCCGCAGCATTCATAATATCCGGCATTATTTGATTCAGCTGTTGTAAATACCCCATTGCAACCCGGCTGGTCAGGTAATGCAGGCGGTCGGCACCCGGTACATTGTCGATCAACTCCTGAAATGTATGGTAAGTAGCCGATTGATTAAAGAACTGGGCCTGCATGAAAAATTCCTTATATGTTTCCTCAAAAACGACTTTGTCCCAGGCTTTGGTCGCCGATGCGTCGATGCGTTTAGTGTATCTGAACCGAATAAGACCTTTCATATTAACGAGTTACCTGACCACTTCATCCACTACCTAAGCACTGACAACAATCGTATGAGTCAGGCTGTAACCCGCCGAAATGCTGCCGGCAACGGTGGCTAGTTCGTTGGTAACCGAGTCAGAAAACACGTTGTCATTTTCATTTTTTGTATCCTGAACGCCCTTGGTATAGCTGTAAGATTGCGCTGTTGTGTACACTGTGTTAGAAATGTCATAGGGGAAAGCAATCTGCGTAACCAGCAACGATTTTCCGGCCGAATTGTAGATATGAACGTGAATATGCGGTGCCCGCCCACTATACCAGCCGGGGAAGATCGACGTAAAGGAAACCAGCCCGTTGGTATCTGTTGTTTGCCGCCCGCGCAGAAAATCGACCGTAGTGAAATTGACACTCTGCATACCGCTTCCGCCATATTCCGAGTAATAGCCGTCTTTGTCGCAATGCCAGATGTCGACAATTGCACCCGACAGGGCAGCACAGCTACTGCTTGAGTTTTTGATGGTGATATTGATAGTGAAAGCCACACCGGTACGATCTGAACGGATATCCTGTCGAACAAAGTTAGCGGGCACTTTGGTTGGGAATGGCCCTTCCGTTTCGGATGGGGTAACCGTGCAGTTGCTCGACGAACTCCCGTTGCTCGACCCCGTTGAGGTGCTGGTACCTGTGCTGGTTGTTGTCGCTGGCTCTACGTTCGTATTCGAACAAGCGCCAATAACGGGAACAAGGGTAGCAACGCCCAGCAGGCTGCTGAAACCTCGCTTTAAAAATTCTTTACGTTCCATAGTCCTTTATAGATGAGGGTGTTTTTACGCAGTTAGTTAACGACTTACTTCTTATACATATAGCGTAAAAAGCTGTCAAACGTTGCAGTAGAAGAACGATAGCACGCTGGATGAGCTAGTAGTGTAGAGTAAATCCCTGATTGTGCCGACGAAGAAAACACCTGCGTGAGCGGGTGCTGATTCATGATCCGACTCTTTATCCGTCAAAGGTCCTGCTTGTGGGGAGTTTCTGGCAACTGCATGCTTTTAGTCTTAAACCCCCTTATCAATAATCTTCAGTAGCTATGCGTCGGAACAGGGAAAAATTGGTATTTCGCCATAAGGTAATAACGAATTCACCGGTAAGTTGTCGGCATATCTGCGGCCAGTTAGGTCTGGCGGTTTTTATGGTTACAAATGCGAAACAATTGTGGCTGAAAAAGCTACTTCTCCTGTCTCTCTGGTTTTGCCTGCCTGCTGGCCGCATAGTGGCCCAGACTAAAACGGCGGTCCAGTCTGTAACGTCAGATACAAGCTGGCGGCTGGTGTGGGCCGATGAGTTCAACACAAACGGCCCCCCGAATCCTAAAAACTGGGTGTTTGAAACAGGCTTTGTGCGTAATAATGAGTATCAATGGTATCAGCCGGAGAATGCCCACTGCGAAAACGGCCTGCTCATTATTGAAGGAAAACGGGAACAGCGGCCTAAACCCACTTATCAGGCAAGCAGCGACAGTTGGCGGACCAGACGTGCTACTATCGACTACACGTCTTCGAGTATGAAAACAGAAAAATTGCATCAATGGCAATATGGTCGGTTTGAAATGCGGGGTCGTATTGAGGCCAAATCGGGCTTATGGCCAGCTTTCTGGACGCTTGGCGTGTCGGGTGAATGGCCCTCGAACGGTGAAATCGACATCATGGAATATTATCGAAACCAGTTGTTGGCAAACGTAGCCTGGGCTACCGCCAAGCGTTACACGGCCGAATGGCGAAGCGTGAAAAAACCAATCAGCACGTTTGGCGACCCAAACTGGTCAAAAAAGTTTCATGTCTGGCGTATGGACTGGGATGAAACGGCTATTCGCTTATTTGTTGACGATCAATTGTTAAACACGGTTTTTCTCACTGAAACCATTAACCAGGATAGTAAGGGCCTTAATCCTTTTCGTCAGCCCCATTATCTGCTGCTAAATCTGGCCATTGGGGGCGATAACGGGGGCGATCCTTCTCAAACGCCCTTTCCATCTCTGTTTGAAGTCGATTACGTGCGCGTCTATCAGAAGTGAACCGTCATCTATTTGATTGTTAATTAGTTATTATCATGGTTATCCCATATCGAATACGCTATACCTTATTTTTGGCACTTTGGCTAATTGAAAGTTATTGTCAGGCCCAGTTACCCTTTCCGGGCAGCGTTCATCGAATTGTGTTTTTGGGTAACAGCATTACCTATTCCGGTCAGTACGTCACTGACATCGACGCGTACTATAGGGCGCATTACCCTAACCATCCCGTTGAATTTATTAACGTTGGCTTACCGAGTGAAACCGTTTCGGGCCTTTCGGAAGAAGGGCACGCCGACGGAAAATTCCCGCGTCCTGATTTACACAAGCGCCTGGCCAGCGTACTGGCGCTTACCAAGCCAGATCTGGTATTTGCCAGTTATGGCATGAACGATGGAATCTACCTGCCTTTTGATGAAAGTCGGTTCCAGAAATTCAAGGAGGGCATTTACTGGCTGCATGATGAAGTAATTAAGAGCGGTGCAAAAATAATTCACCTTACGCCACCTGTTTATGACGAATTGAGAGGGGGAAAAACAGGCTATGCTGCCGTTCTTGATCGCTACTCAGACTGGTTGCTAAGCCAGAAAAAAACGGCTCAATGGGAAGTAATTGACGTCCATTATCCTATGAAGCATTTTCTGGATGCTCATCGGCAAGTTGATTCCCAATTTTCGGTTGCTGCCTTTTCATTGGCCGAAGACGGAGTACATCCGGGTGATGTAGGGCATTGGATCATGGCAAAAAGCATATTAGTCGGGTTGGGCGAGAAAGCTGTTGCCCAGGCATCCACTATAGTTGCCACCCTGAAAGCAATGCCCCATGCGGATAAATTTCTAAGCCTTGTTGCTGAACGCCAACGTGTACTGAAAGATGCCTGGCTAACGGCAGCGGGGCACGAACGGCCGGGTATGAAAAAGGGGTTGCCGCTTGAGGAAGCAAAAACAATAGCTGCGAAAATTGATCTTCAACTTAAAGAGCTTATGCCCTAGTCGACCAATTTACCTACTAACACTTAAGGGGTAACCTGTGCAGATAAATTAGCGAACCTCTCCCTCTATGCGAGCAAATAGTCGATTTTAGCGAAAGATGTGATTTATCTACTGAAAAAAACAAGTTTACTGTTTCAAAAAGCCAGCCTTTATGTAGTTTCAATACTAAAGATTATAAAGCAAATGTATCTGTTTAGTGATTATTGATTGTTTATAGTTATCATGATTTACTGAAATTAAATTATACAATAGACAGATAAATACCACTACTCGGATTAGTTTAACTCATTTATGGTATCAAGGTTTTACTATAGTTAAAAAGAGAAAAATTTTGTATGAATAAGAAAAAAGTAGATGATTTATAGATTTATCTTTTGTATCAAGGAAACTCGCCTTCTAGACATAAGTATCGTAAAAATACATCTCCTATTTAGTACAAACTATAAATTTTTATGCGCTAATTAGAGAAACTATTTTTCCTCATCGTGTCAATATGTTAAAAAATTCATTTGCTATTTTATCTCCTTTTACTTGAATAACCTATTAACTTTTTTTGTAGTTTAACAAAGAAAATATTGTTTCCTTATTTAGAATTTTATTGTACTCAATCAGTGTTTCCAATACTAATAAATTAGTTTTCGCAGAATTAGTCATTACTGCTTTTTTTGATCAGCTGAAAGTTATAACTAGTTGATAAGTTGCAGTAACCCATACTCTATTCTTGCTGTTATGAATGCAATTGTACTAAGCTTATTAATTAACGAGGTAACAGTAGTCTTTCTCCTAAAACATACAATACACGTAATAATGCTGTCTTATTTTAAACGCATTATTACGTGTATTGTATGTTTTAGGAGAAAGATTAGATAAAAGGTTATTACCTTTTATAAGATCAGTCTACGGATTGGTATAGTCTTGACATACATATGCTATGTGCCATGACCAGGAAGAACTGAAAAGCTGTTTAAACTTACCTGACGCGTGTAGGCGGGTCTTGTGAACAGTTCTTTTATGGAGTAGGTAATTTCAATTTGACGGCCGTTTGCGGCATTCTCTTTTTAGAAACTGAAAGTGTGTGACCGCTTGTTAATTTCACCCAATAGTCTTGATAGCCTCTGCTTGTCAATTCCTGTACATACATAGGATTAACCAAGCTGGACTTATGAATACGAACAAAATCTGGAAGTTTCTCTGAAATAAATTTCAGTGTATAAGGCAAAGACTGCAACTTTCCATTTTGCAAGTGAATGCGGGTGTAGTTGCCATCACCTTCTAACCAAATGATTGACTGAGTTGGAATTAAAAATAAAGTTTTTGGATACATATTCATGATGATACTGTTTAAAGAGGTTGATTATGGTGCTGATGGAGGAAAGTGTAGAAAAAGAAGTGTACGCACTATTTATTAAAATAGGAAAAAGCTAGCCAGGCTAACTGAAATTTAATGAGTAATTAAAAAATTTAACTAATTAATCCATCTGGTAAGCTAACCAGACCCAGCATGTTTTTTTATATATAGCCCGTTTGAGATAGATCAGCGGTCTTTATAGTGCTGATTCTAAGTAAATCAGTTTTCGAGCAATAAGTTGACTTCCTACTTTCAAATACATTCAAGTATAGAGTAAATAGAATGCTCACACAATAATTAACTCATATATTGATTTTAAAATATCTGTTTAAAAATAATATTTAACAATAAGTATTTTATATAAAAAAATTATGAATTAATAGTTTTCTAAGTAGGCTTTATTTTAACTATAGCTAAAGGTTTTTTAGCGTTAGTGGAGGGAATGACAGGTACTAATTTTAGTTACTATTTTACTATATATACGAAAGTTAAACTTATAGTTTTTTGAATTTTTAAGAATTTGTCCCGGTGTCAAGTACATGAAGGGTATTGCTTGCTTATGAGCCGGAGAAACTAGTTTAATGCGATTACTAAAGTATAGATAAATAATTAATACTTCATATGATATTATTTAAGAAGCTGTTTGAACTTTTCAAAACGTTGGCGGCTCGAGTGGTTTTTTTGTCATTCCGACGCCAGGAGGAATCTTGAAGCCGCTCATTAGGAAAGCTTCAAGATTCCTCCTGGCGTCGGAATGACAAAAAAACCACTCGAGCCGATTTGAAAAATAAAAGGTTAAACAGCCTCTAAGTTATTAAAGCAACATATAAGCGCAGGTATGCAAGTTGTACTAAAAATAGAGGTTTCTAATCAGGGCAGGATCGATAAGGCCAGGCTGATTTTAAACACAAGTCGATTATAAAATTTAATATACTTTCTACCGCCAGATACTTGGTAGGACTGGAGCACACTCCTTAGCTCCTGCTCTCCACAATCGACCAGCATTTCCCAGGCCTTGCTATAACTGAGGTGGCTGGGGTCTGTTTGTAATAAAGCCCAAACAAGCTTTGTTATACGCTCGTAAGAAGCTGCTAGTTCAAAGGGTCCTGCTTTGGCCTTTAATTGCTGAATGCTACTCTTCTCAAATATTAGTTGATCCATAATGGTAGGTTCCATGACTTTAATGGTCTTGAGAGAGTCTGTACGCAATTTTGTCTGTTATTGAATGGTGAACATTAGTGTTGGCCGAATAAAATTTGATAAATGCATAACTACAGTTCATTTGTAAATATTTGATAATTAATGGATTATTGACTTTGGGGTAATATCTATTATCTCATTATACTCCTGATAATTGATCCAAGTAAATTAATAAAATCAATAAGTATAGCTATCGTTTGACGGCCATAGCTAATTAATTAAAAAGCAGCCTCATGGGTATTTTCAAACGGCAACTCTTTCCTGAGCCGGGTAACAAGAAAGTTATCTAGTTTCTAGCCTTCTGTTTATTATAAAAGGCGGTATTTTAGTTATTCAGGATTTACTTTATATGGGTAAAGTGCCTGATTTTTTAGCGTAGCGTAAAGGCTGAATACGGTCATTTTAAGTGGAGTAAGCGTGGTAATAAATATGACTTTTTGGCCTTTAACTTTAGCGTTATTACAGAAACAATCTGCATTGTCTTTATTTATACATATATTTTAGTTGTATTCTTAATAGACTGTCTTAGTCAAATGCGTATTTGCGAACTATAGAATTTTATTTTATTTATTATTGTCGTATTTTTATGAGGTATAAAATTAGTATTACTTATTCTATTATAGTGGCAGGTGATTAAGGCAAAGGTGTCTATTTATGCATTAGAATATAACATGTAGCTGTTTAAGGAGTATTATTCTTAAAAATTTATAGCTACACAAAATTACGGGTTGCCTGCTAATCACCAGTTGTAAAGCACTAGCTAAAATTAAGTTTTCTTGATCAGGGGTATATATTGACGACAATGATAGGTAAACATCATTTTGAGGGGGTATCCCTACTAATTACACATTATAACCGCAGCAGTTCTCTGGCAAGATTACTCAATGCGTTTGTGCAGCTAAATTGCTCATTTTCAGCAATTATAGTATCGGATGATGGGAGTTTACCTGAACACCAGAATGCCCTTCAGAAGTTGAAAGATCAATATAACTTTCAGCTTGTCACAACCCCAGTTAATAAAGGATTAGGCAATAATATTAACAAGGGACAGGATGCTGTGAAGACTGCTTACACGCTTTATGTACAGGAAGACTTTGTACCGAAGGCTGATTTTACTGTTCATTTCACCAATGCTCTAAGCTTAATGAACAAGCATGAAGAATTTGATATTGTTCGCTTTTATGCCTATTTTAAATACCCTTACTTGAAACCTTTCTCCGCTGGTTTCTCAGAAATGATCTTTAAGCCAATGGTGTGGTATTCAAATCATTTGAAATTTTATTTCTACAGCGACCATCCCCATCTTAGAAGGAGTACATTCTTTACTAAGTTTGGACGCTATATTGAAGGGAAAAACGGTGATATTACAGAATTTACGATGTGTTTGTCTTTTATAAAAAATGGAGGTAAAGGGTTGTTTTTTGACCGGTTTACCTCCGTCTTTGATCAAGTAAATACATCAAGCGAACCTAGTACAGCATTATTTCGGAAAGAATGGGAGTTTAGCGAAAAGACCTACTTTACGCTTCGGAAATTTTACCTTCTATATCGACTAATGAAAAATACTTTTGAACTAGCCTTCTTCACGGTTACTAAGTACGAGTATGTTTCTGCCCACTCAAATAAATAAGTTGTTCGAAAGTTTACTATATCAATAAAGTAATCTGCATATACTTCAGACAGGTTTTGGTAGATTCTACTAGCAACAAAGTAGTTTAATCAGTATTAAGTTAAAAACCGTATATCGTAGTTGTATCTGATTTGCCTGTATATGTAGCGAACAATGGCAATGAACGGATTTGGTTTTTGTGTCCATTCAACTCGTTTCATGGTGCTGGGTTCCTGCGCGTCGTTTTCCTGTGTAAAAAGATCATTATACTCAGTGTAGAAAAGAGCTTTTCCTCTTTTTTGCAGGAAAGAAATACACATTCGATATTCGGCACGATCTCCTTTGATACCCTCAATGTACCGGCCAAACTTGGTCAGAAAGGTACTTCTCCGCAAATGTGGATGATCACTATAACAGTAAATCTTATTGTAATTGGCAGCCCATGGCGAAAAGACCATCTCCGAAAATCCACTTTTAAAGGGCTTTAAATATGGGTAAATAAAATAAGCATAGAACCGCACCATGTCTAGGGTCTTGTCTTGCTGCATAAAAGGCAATGATTCCTGCAGCTTAGGGACAAAGGAAGGTTGAGGAACAAAATCTTCCTGAATGTACAGTGTGTAGGGTGTTTGAACAGCATCTTGCCCTTTGTTCAGGTTGTTCGCCAGCCCACGGTTTCTGACTGACGTGATTAACTTGAAATTGTACTGTTTCTGAAGGGATTTAACGTGTTGTAAATGAATAGGCTGACTACTGTCGTCCGAGACAACAATATCCGCAAACGAGCAATTAAGAGCTGCGAAGGAAGACAGTAAACGTTTTAAAGAGTTACTTCGATTAAAGTGGGTAATGAGCAAAGTCACATCGTCAAATGTTATGTTACCGGGTACCATTATAGATATAGATTTGGTGATGAAACCAAGGGTTAAAGGTTGGTCTATAGAAGATTTAAAGCTTAATTCTGTAAACTATACAATATTTCAATTATCTTTTATTTATTTAAATTATTACTGGTAAATTAAAAATTTCCTTAAATATCAATAATGATACCTTAAATTAAAAAATAATTTTAAAAAATAAACTTTAAGTATTCAATATAGTATAAATAGTCTCTTACGATTGCCTATCTTTTTATGCCTGATAGTAGGTTGTAGATAACCCCATAAAGCAAGATGGGTTATAACCCTGTATTAAATTACAGCTCAGTTTGTTCAAAACACAACGGGTTAAAGGAATTCAAACAACCTATGAGCTGGTTAAGTAAATTCGGACTTGGAACGTCTTAACTAGGTAAGCTTGATGAACGCTGACGTTTTTGGCGAATAAGCGGGTAAACGCTTTCATGCAGATTGAAAAGGAAAGTTTTTAGCTTGCTTAACTTCTAAATCCCCGGAAGGGGCCTTGCCTCAACGTCACCCAAAATACCCTTCGGGGGTTAAGCCGCCAGTACTAAATTATCAAAGCCAGTTAGAGTAGAGGGTTGAGTTAAGCCCTGTTTTAGCTAGCCAAAAAACGTCATTCGTCTACAACTACAAAAAATAAAGATGGCTCTACCAACGAAGAAGATCAATGGATTGCTGATCGTTACCGGATTACTGCTGATCGCGGTCAGTGCGTTTCAATCGGACCGACTATCGGTTGGTAAATCCGAAGTAATATCCCTTAAAAAGGGTTCTCATATCATGTTGCTGGGTAACAACCTGGGGTCGCGCATGATGAACTACGGCTATTTTGAGACCGAAATGCAACTGCGTTACCCGCAAGATAAACTCTTTATCCGCAATATGTGCGATGGCGGAGATACCCCCGGTTTCCGTCCACATGCCAGCCGCAATACACCCTGGGCATTTCCGGGAGCCGAGAAATTCCAGACAGAACTCGCCAATAATTCCGAAAGTGAAGGCCATTTCGATTACCCCGACCAGTGGCTCACCCGCCTGAAGGCCGATGTGATCGTTGCATTTTTCGGCTACAATGAGTCTTTCCAGGGAAAAGACGGACTGGCTAACTACAAGGCAGAATTGGATGCGTTTATCAAGTGGACACTGAAACAAAAATACAACGGGGTTGCCGCTCCGAAACTGGCCATTGTATCGCCCATCGCGTTTGAGGATTTGTCGGCCACGATGGATCTGCCGAATGGCAAAAAAGAGAACGAAAATCTGTTGCAGTACACTAAAGCGATGCAGGAGGTTGCTGGTCAAAATAAGGTACTGTTTGTCGATGCGTTCACCCCATCTAAACAATGGTACGATGCCAGTGCTGAGCCACTCACCATCGACGGTTCGCAACTCAATGAGGCCGGGTATAAAAAGTTAGGCTTGCTGCTGGCCGATCAGATTTTTGGCAAGACACCTGCCAAAGCTGAGACTAATCGGAAACTGGTTCAGGATGCTGTGCTGGAGAAGAACTGGATGTGGCACAACGACTATAAAATTCCCAACGGTGTTCACGTGTACGGACGTCGGTACAATCCCTTTGGGCCGGACAATTACCCGGCTGAAATTGAAAAAATCCGGGAAATGACTGCCATTCGGGATACGGCTGTCTGGCTGGCCGCGTCGAAAGGGGAGAAGATGGACATTGCAGTTGCCGATGCGCGAACAAGGAAACTACCCGAAGTAAAAACCAACTTCAATCCCGAGAAAAATGGCAGCCTGACGTATCTCTACGGCCAGGAAGCGCTGAGCAAACTGAAAGTGCCGCAGGGCTATAAAATCGAGCTTTTTGCCTCCGAAGAAGAGTTTCCTGACCTGGCCAAACCCATGCAGATGTCCTTTGATGGAAAAGGACGACTATGGGTGGCGGTTATGCCCAGCTATCCCCATTATAAGCCGGGTGATGCCAAACCGAACGACAAAATCCTGATTCTGGAGGATACCAACAACGACGGGAAGGCGGATAAGGAAACCGTTTTTGCCGATGGCCTGCACCTGCCGCTCGGTTTCGAAATTGCCAAAGAAGGCGTCTATATTTCGCAGGGAACGAACCTGAAACTCTACACCGATACCAACGGCGACGACAAAGCCGACAAAAAAGAAATTCTGCTGAGCGGCTACGACGACCACGACACGCACCACAATAGCCATGCCTTCACGGTCGACCCTTCCGGGGCTATTTACTCAGGCGAGGGGGTGTTTTTACACACCAACGTCGAAACATCGTATGGCCCCGTTCGGGCAACGAATGGCGGTTTTTATCGGTATGCTCCGCAACTGCACAAACTGGAGCGCACGGCGCAGTTGTCGATTCCAAACCCCTGGGGCATTGCGTTTGACGATTGGGGGCAGCCATTTTTTGCCGAAACCTCAAGCCCCGATGTGCGCTGGATGATGCCCGGCTCGGTGTTTCCGCGTTACGGCGAAGCCAACCATAAATCGTTTCAGTTGATCGAAGAGGCTCACCGGGTTCGGCCAACGTCGGGCCTTGAATTTGTTTCGAGCCGCCACTTCCCGGATGATATTCAGGGCGATTTTCTGATCAACAATACGATTGGCTTTCTGGGTATGAAAGAACATACCCTTGTTGATAGTGGCACGGGCTATGTGAGCAAGCACCGGGCCGATCTGGTGGTGAGTGAGGACCGAAACTTCCGGCCCGTCGATATGGAGTTTGCGCCGGATGGCTCGCTGTACCTGATCGACTGGCATAACATCTTGATCGGTCATATGCAGCACAACGCCCGTGACCCCCTGAGAGACCACTCGCACGGTCGCGTTTACCGGATTACGTACCCATCGCGCCCGTTGGTAACCCCGGCTAAAATTGATGGAGCCAGTATCGAGCAATTGCTGGATAACCTGAAACTTCCCGAATACCGAACCCGCTACCGCACTCGACGCGAACTTCGTGGGCGGGATGCGTCGCAGGTGCTGGCCAAGTTGAACACCTGGGTGGCCGGACTGGACAAAAACGATCCGCGTTACGAACACCACTTGCTCGAAGGTTTATGGGTAAGCTGGGGTCTGGATAAAGTAGACCAGAAACTCCTGCGTCAAGTGCTTAAAGCCAAAGATTACCACGCGCGGGCTGCTGCCGTACAGGTAGTTCGATATACGGGTCATCAGGTCGCCGATCAGGCCGATTTACTGATGCAGGCCGCTAAAGATGACAACAGCCGTGTTCGCCTGGATGCTATTGTGGCGGCTTCCTGGATTGGGAAAGAGAAAGGTCTGCCCATTCTGGCCGAAGCGGCTAAGAAGCCACTGGATGAATGGATGATTCACGCGCATGAAGCGGCCGTTGCCCACCTGAAAGGTGAGAATGTGAAGAAGGAAGTAGCGAAAGTAGAGAAGTCAACTTTGCAGGGACAGGAACTTGCCCTGTATAACATGGGCAAACAGATCTATGCCAAAGAAGGCTATTGTTCAACCTGTCACCAACCCGATGGGAAAGGGTTAACCGCATCTGGTTTTCCTCCACTCACGGGTACAAACTGGGTGTCAGGAAATGAAGATCGCCTGATAAAAATAGCCTTGAAAGGCTTGATGGGTCCTATCGACGTGGTGGGTAAAACGTATCCCGGTCAGGTGCCCATGACGCCATTTGGTGGATTGCTGAAAGACAATGAAATCGCTGCCGTACTGACCTATGTACGGAATTCGTTCGGCAATAATGCCCCGGCTATCTCTCCCGAGAAGGTGAAGAAGGTCAGAGCCGCTGTTGAACGGAAAACGGATTTCTATTCGCCAACCCAGTTGCTCAAAGAGCATCCAATGGAAAAGTAATAACCAAAATAGAACGCAGATTATTATGATTTTTATGATGTATTTATGATTTTCTTTAAGCAAAATAAAAATCATAAGCGCATCATAAAGATCATAATAATCTGCGTTCCATATTTTCTATGACATATCCATTTCGCTTCGGTGCCGAAGCCTACACCTGGTTCATGAACAACAACGGTCTAACTCACGCCAATAAGCTGGGGCACATGATCGACATTACAGCGCAGGCCGGTTTTGCCGGTATCGAGCCAATTTTCAACTGGATGGGCGATTTGCCCGATCCCGAAAGTCTGGGCAAAAAACTGAATGACCAGCACGTAGAACTGGCCGCCATTGCGCTGGCCCTCGACTGGAACGGAACCGAAGAAACCGAGCAGGAGCGAATCGAAGCCGACCGGGCTATTGCGTTGCTCAAACAGTTTCCGGGGGCGCTGCTCTGTACGGTACAGAAACCAACGGGGCGGCATGACCTTGAGATACGCCGTCGAAATCTCGTTAACATCGTCAATCAGGTATCGCGCCGGGCGGTGGAACAGGGCGTACCCTGTACGTTTCACCCGAACTCGCCCCACTCGTCCATAACCCGCACCGAAGAAGACTACCGCGTCATTCTCGAATCGCTCGACGCATCAGTAACGGGCTGGACGCCCGATGTAGGCCACATGATCAATGGCGGTATGGACCCGTTAACGAAAATGAAAGAGTACGCTTCACTCATTAACCTGGTTCATTTTAAAGACTGGAATGGCGAACCCGAATTCGCCTTGCTGGGTAAAGGGAGAGTCGATTTTGAGGGTATCACGCGCTGGCTGATCGAGCAAAACTACAGCGGCTGGATCATCTGCGAAGATGAAGGCCCCGAAGCCATGGACGACCCCGACGGTGTTACCCTGCACGACGGCCGATGGGTGTATGAGACGTTACTTCCGGGTTTAGTAATTGGTGGAATGGTGAAGTAGTGGAGTGGTGAAGTACGGGAATGGTTAAGTCGGTCATAAGTGTCGACCAATTCATTTTTCCACTGTTTTGTCATTCCACTACTTCACCACTTCATTATTTACTACTTCATCACTTCACTACTTACTTATTGACTACTAAACACATGCCTTTCGTCGAAACTAACAGCATCAAGTTGTATTACGAGGAGCTGGGCGCAGGTGAGCCGCTGCTACTCATTATGGGCATTACCGCGCCCGGTTCTGTCTGGGAAAAACATGCTGAATACTGGCAGCATAATTTCCGCTGCATCATGGGCGATAACCGGGGCGTTGGTCAGTCCGACAAACCCGCAGGTTCGTATACCACCGCACAGATGGCCGACGATTACGCAGGACTGATTGACCAACTTGGGCTACAATCTGTGCGGGTGGTGGGCGTTTCAATGGGGAGTACCATTGCCCAACAGCTGGCCCTGCGCCACCCCGGCAAAGTGCGTTCGCTGGTGTTGATGTGCCCGTGGGCACGCTGCGACCGTACTGCCGAAGCTATTTTTCGCCATATGGCGACCATCAAAGCCCGGCTCCGGCCCGAAGAGTTCGCCAATTACATTCAGTTGCTGATTTACGCCAAGCGGAGTTGGGATGATGATGCATTATACGCTGATCTTCTGGCCAGTCGGCAACAGGCCGCAGTCGATTCATCACCTCAGCCTCTGCACGGTCTCGAAGGGCAAGCTGAAGCCTGTATTACGCACAACACATTGGCCGAGTTACCAACTATTAACAAGCCCTGTCTGGTCATTGGCGGCCGGAAAGATATTTTTACACCTGTCTGGATGAGCGAAGAAGTTGCCGGAGCCATTCCAAACAGTGAGTTGCACCTTTACGAAGAGGCCGGACACGCGTTTCACTGGGAGTGTATAGACGATTTCAATCCCCGCGTTCGTGATTGGTTATTAAGTAATTAAGTTATTGGTTATTTCGTATGCTCTGATAGTCAGACAATAACTAATAACTTGATAACTAGTACTTAAATTGATATGCCTGAGCAGCGCGATTATTTTGAAGAAGTTTATGAGGTAGTGCGCCTGATCCCAAAAGGCCGGGTGACGACTTACGGCACAATAGCCAAGTATCTGAGCCTGCGGGCAGGTGCCCGGATGGTGGGCTGGGCCATGAACGGCTGTCATAATCGGCCCGATATACCCGCTCATCGGGTTGTCAACAGCATCGGAGTACTAACTGGTAAACACTTTTTCGGCGAACCGAATGTAATGCAGCGTCTTCTCGAATATGAAGGCGTTCGGGTTGAAAAAGACCGGGTTGTCGATTTTAAAGCGGTTTTCTGGGACCCACTGGTCGAACTGGCAATTTAATCTTTCTCCCCGCTGTTCACACCGTTTGGGTATTATCCTGCACGGCCTGCACTAATGCATCGACCACATCGCGAAGTTGCTGATTGAGGATGGGTTCTGTAATATACCCATCTGCATCTATTTTCTGCCGAACGAAGGGCACGATGAGCGATGCCTTTTCGGGAAGGTGAGCGGTCAAAATTTTCAGGGTACACGACAATGACGCGTGTGCCCGTGAGCCGCCCATATCCGACGGTCCGGCACTAATTACGCCAACAGGTTTATCGACAAATTCCCCCGATGAAGCCAGCCAATCGAGCATATTTTTCAGAACGCCGGGCATACCGTGGATGTATTCAGGTGTGCAGAGAAGCACTGCATCGGCTTCCCGAAGCAACTGACGGAGTTTATTGACGGATTCTGATTTGTTTTCCCTATCGCGCTCGGGGCTGAAAGGTGGAAGGTCATCCAGTCCATCATATAATGTGATGGGTACTATGTCTGCGGCTAGTTCGGCGGCAGCTCGTAATAGGGCGGTGTTGGTAGAACCAGCCCGAAGGCTGCCCGATATGGCGAGGATCTGCATAACTGTTGGCGTACAATTACTTCAACACCTTCGTGATCTCGTTTAGTTTCTCCATTTTCTGCACAAAGTCGCCCTTGAGCTTGTTGCGGATAGCCGTCAGGTTGTCGAGGGTTTCCTGTAAGCTATCGGGCAAAATTTCTTCGAGCACTTCCCGGAATCGTTTGGCAAAGGTTGGCGACTTGCCGTTAGTTGAAATGGCGATTTTTAAATCGCCCTTCTTCACGACCG
>CAXTJJ010000038.1:0-19880 GCA_964244155.1 uncultured Spirosoma sp. | reverse complement strand
TAACACCGTCAGGTGAACCGTACCCGTGCAAAACGACGGTTTAAAACAGCACGATACATTTTACCGAACTGGACATAACACCAGCGTTTAAGTTGCTTTACCTCTTTTGGAATGAGCATTTTGATGGCTTTGGCCAGCTCTTTATCGAAAAGACTCTTATCAAAACTCACCTTCTGAAGGATCGTTTTGATATACTCAAGCATGGAAAGCATAGGATCACATTTTTTTCGGTTAAAAGAAGCTAAAGGATATTAAGAGAGGATGGACAGTTCGTTCTTACCTTTGACACCTTAAATCGTAACGGCTTATCTTGTACTTTGTTGCTCAAAAATACTAATGTTCTTTGTAATATTCCGAAGACTTCTTGTATTATTTTTCTTTTACGCCTACATAGGCTTTGGGCAATCTATTGATAATGTTGCTACTATCGAATTAGGGCAAACAACTTTTTCGATTGAACGGCCCTTCACTATTTCGTTGATCATACCCAACAGCGAGACCCGTGCCACGGTGGCCTTTCCAGACATTCCCGGATTTACCAAAAGGGGGACGTCAACAAGTGTGACGCCCGTTGAATCAGGCGGTAAAGCCGTTACGAATCAGGTTGTTACCCAGAATTATCAAGCACAGTCAGTCGGACGTTTTCGACTGGCTCCATTTGATTTAATCATTAACGGCGAACCAATACATTCCGATGGAGCTACACTTGTTGTGCAACCTTCGGCAACGGTATCGACACCAGGAAGCGTTACCCTGAATACAATTGGGGTGGTACCTGCCGGAGCTGCATTTTTGTCATTACGGGCATCAAAATCGTCAATATACATGGGCGACGGTGTGTCCCTGACATTATCATTCTTCGTGGCAGACAACTACCCTTATGAACTTAGCTTCCAGGCACTCGATAAACAGGTACAGCGTATTGTCAAGAAAATTCGCCCTGTTAACTCCTGGGAAGAAAACGTACCTATTAACGACTTAAAGCCTATTCCGGTTAGTATTAATAAAAAGAAATTTCGCGAGTATCGAATCTTCCAGTCGGTCTTTTTTCCGCTGTCGAGCCAACCTCTGCATGTACCTGCGGTGGCACTTCAACTGGGACGCCGACCAGTCATTGGTCCGCCAACATCGCAACCCGAGACGATTTTATTTACCAGTAAAGCCCTTACTATTGCCGTTAGACCATTACCCCCTCATCCATCAGGCGGACAAGTATCTGTTGGAACGTTCCGGCTGGAAGAGGGACTGGAACGACAGCATGTGTTGGCCGGTAAAAGTGTTCGTTACACCTTTTCTATCATCGGAAAAGGCAATGTAGCAACATTGCCAGCCCCAACTGTGCCCACCGCGCGAACCGAAATTGATGTGTTTCCACCCGAGGAGCGACACACAATTACGCACAATGGCGATGAGATAACCGGTAACAAGGCGTTTACCTATTTTATTGTGCCACACCAAAATGGGACGGTTTCGTTGGCAAATCACTTTCAATGGGTTTACTTCGATCCGCAAACTGGACGTTATGATACCCTTCGGCCACATACGGAACTTTATGTTGGAGGAGGTGGGTCGGGTGTAGCCATCAATACAGGCGTATCGAATGGGTCGGCAGTAACTAATGGCGAAGTAGTGCCGGTGGCATCAGTTAGTAGCTCGCTTTATTCGGGCATCGAAGCGATGGATAGCACCCGTCAATCCATCAGCATCTCGGTTCTTATTCGATCCGTTGCCAATGTAATGATTGCCCTTATGTTATTGGGGATGGTTTTTGTATTAGTGAGAAAATAGATATAGCGGGGATAATACCTCAAATCGGCAGCATGAGCAGTACGTACGGAACACTCTTTAAGATTTCTACATTTGGCGAATCACATGGGCCAGCTATTGGCGTTGTGATAGACGGTTGTCCGGCGGGCCTGGCATTTGATACCGATTTTATTCAGCACGAACTGGACCGACGAAAACCGGGACAGTCGCGTATTACAACCCAACGGCGTGAAGCCGATGAGTTTGACGTGTTGTCGGGTGTTTTTGAGGGCATTACACAAGGAACACCCATTTCGCTGATTATTCGAAACACCGACCAGCGGAGTAAGGATTATGGGCATATTTCAGAACAGTTTCGACCTTCTCACGCCGATTACACTTATCAAACTAAATACGGCTCCCGCGATTACAGAGGGGGTGGACGGTCGTCGGCTCGCGAAACAGCCGCTCGCGTGGCAGCAGGGGCCGTGGCAAAGTTGTTGCTCGCCCGGCAGGGTGTCCAGATTACAGCCTATGTCTCGCAGGTTGGGACATTGAAACTCGAAAAGTCGTATTCGGAATTAAACCTGGCTCTTGCCGAAGAGAACGCGGTACGTTGCCCCGATCCCGAAACCGCCCAGCAAATGTTCGACTATATTGATGGCATTCGTAAACAAGGCGACTCTGTTGGCGGGATTGTCGATTGCGTGGCCACAGGTGTACCGGCTGGCTGGGGAGAGCCTGTGTTCGATAAACTTCATGCCGAACTGGGAAAGGCCATGTTGAGTATCAATGCTGTAAAGGGGTTTGAATATGGCAGCGGTTTTGCCGGTGTCGAACAGCTCGGCTCACAACACAATGACGAATTTTATACCGATGAATCTGGACGGGTACGCACAAAAACCAACCTGTCGGGTGGTATTCAGGGGGGTATCAGCAATGGCGAGGATATCTACTTCCGGACGGCGTTCAAGCCCGTAGCCACTATCATGCAGGATCAGGACAGTGTTGATGTGCATGGCCAACCGGTAACCGTATCGGGCAAAGGTCGGCATGATCCCTGCGTGGTTCCCCGCGCTGTGCCTATTGTCGAAGCAATGGCCGCTCTGGTACTCGCCGATTTGTATCTACGGAACAAAGTGGCGCAGGTGTAGAGAAACAGAACACAGATTTTTATGAATATTTTATGGCCTGTATGAAACCATAACCATGAAGCTTTTTAAACTTTTCCTTATAAAGGGAAATAATTCCCTCCTTCAACCTTTTTCACTCCTAAACCCTCAGAAAGGGGATTTAGGAGTGAAAAAGGTTGAGGAAAAGAAAGTTTAAACAGCTTCCATCATAAAACTATGCGGTCTATTTCTTCTTGAAAACCGCTTGCATAATAGCGAATCCCAGAAAGCCGAAACCAATGGCCTGAGCCAAAATGCCAATGGTCAATAGCGTGCCTGTCGATTCCCACTGGTGGCTTTTTCCGTAAGCGCCTAAGCCTGTCAATAACAAACCTGATAGCCAGAAACCGGCTGCCAGCAGTATGTACTTATTTTTAATGGTAACCATGGATAGGGCTCTCTGATAAGTCTGTCCGGCAAAAATACATTGAATACCCATCTATCGTTCTGCTTTCTGATCTGGATGGCTCTCCCGGCCTGTCTGTTACCAAAGAAGGCTACTGCGCAATCTGATCTGTCCCGCTTCTCGTTCCATCGTGGTCTGATGGGAACGCAGTTCAATGTCATTTTCTATGCGCCCGATAGTTCAATAGCCCTTCGCGCCAATGGGGCTGTGAACGCCCGAATGGACTCACTCAATCAAGTCATGAGTGATTATATGGACGGCTCAGAAATTAATCAACTCTCAAAAACGGCGGGTTCGGGCCAGTGGGTTCCTGTCTCTGCGGACCTGTTCAATGTACTAAAAAAAGCACAAGCCATTGCCCGACTTTCCAACGGAGGTTTCGACCCCACTCTTGGCTCTTTGTCCCTATTGTGGCGCAGAGCCGTCCGGAGGAAAGAGTTTCCTACAGTGGCAGAGCGTCGGCGAGCCAGACGGGCTGTGGGGTATACATTGATCCAACTAGATAGTACAAACCACTCAGTACGCTTAAAACGTGCGGGTATGCGTCTGGATGTTGGAGGAATCGGTCAGGGATTTGCCGTTGATGAAGCGCTGTTGGTATTACATCATTTTGGCATTCAATCGGCCCTTATTGACATTGGGGGCGATATTCTGGCTGGCGATGCACCGCCGGAAAGCGATGGCTGGCGGGTAGGTATTGGTTCAGGCAAAGCCGGGGACGCTGACACCACCACAATTCTGCTCAAAAATGCAGCCATTACAACCTCCGGCGATACATATCGTTTTCTGGAACACAAAGGCCGACGGTACTCGCACATTATGAATCCCCGTTCGGGCTTAGGACTGCGGCACTTTGTTCGGGCTACAGTGCTGGCCCCCGATGGCTATCAGGCTGATGCGTTGACGAAGGTATTCAGCGTAGCGGGTCTGAAAAAAAGCCGCCAGTTAATTACTCGTTTCCCCAATGTGAAGCTGTTGATTTTGGAAAATAAAAAAGACCGACTGCGCAAGTGGCAATCGGCCCAATTTTAATTTCAATTCAACCCAGAGGCACGGAGGTCACAGAGAATTTTATGCGAAAGCTTTGTGCTCTCCGTGCCTCTGGGTTGAATAAATTTTATACCGTTACCGTTTTTCCCGGTACCGCAATTTGATATAACCCATTAGCATCGGGTAAGCTCTTTGGCATCGCATCCCAGGCCAATGTTGTTGGAAATAGGTCGATTTGGGAATTCAATGCTTCGTCCCATTTCACTACTTTGCCGGAGTAAGTGGCCATTCTTCCCATAATGGCGGTCATGGTGCTTTTGGCTACTCGCTCAGCATCGGCAAATTTATATTCGTTTTTAGCAATCGCTTCAAACAGTTCATCATGTTCGATCTGGTAGGGGTTGCCATCCGATTTTGCATTGTGCGTATAAAGGGCCTGACCATTATAACCCATCAAGGCGCTACTTTTCTTCTCCATGCCTTCAATCTTGCCTTTAGTACCCAGGAACATTTCGTCTACCCGGCTATATGTGCCTTCGTAGTGGCGGCATTGGCTATTGATGGTTGTTCCGTCGGCATAGACGAAATCGACAATGTGGTGATCGAAAATTTCGCCATAATCTTTACCCGTCCGCACCTGACGGCCACCCGTTCCCTGGCAAGAGACAGGATAACTGTCTTTTACCCAGTTGGCTATGTCGATGTTATGGACGTGTTGCTCATTAATATGGTCGCCACAAAGCCAGTTGAAATAATACCAGTTGCGCATCTGGTAATCCATTTCGGTTTGACCGGGTTTGCGCGGCTTCTGCCATACGCCCCCGCTGACCCAATAGACCTGCCCGCCCACAATATCGCCAATAGCGCCATCATGGATGCGCTTGATCATATCGCGGTAGCTGGGCTGATAGCGCCGTTGCAAGCCAACCACTACGTTTAGTTTCTTCCGTTTAGCTTCTTCGGCCGCTGCGAGTACCCGCCGAACGCCGGGGGCATCGGTTGCTACGGGTTTTTCCATGAACACCTGCTTCCCCTGCTTGACGGCTTCTTCAAAGTGGCTTGGCCGGAAACCGGGAGGGGTAGCCAGAATAACCACATCGGCCAACGCCATTGCCTGCTTGTAAGCATCGAAACCTACAAACTTGTGGTCTTCGGGTACATCGACTTTCAACGAGCCATCGGCGGCTTTCAATCCCCGCTCGGTCAGGGCTTTATAGGCATCGTCTAGCCGGTCCCGGTAGGCATCGGCCATCGCTACAATTTTAACGTTTTGCTTCGTGTTGAGTGCCTGTTGAGCAGCCCCTGTGCCGCGTCCGCCACAGCCAATAAGGGCTACTTTAATGGTATCATTTACCGAGAAATGGAAGCCCGGACTTCCGGCGCCTTTGCTTTGAAACGGCAGGCTGCCCAGTAGGGCACTACCCGTTAACAGACCGGAAGCTTTCAGGAATTCCCGTCGTGCCTGATTGGATTCGTTTGTCATGTATAGAAGAAATTTCGGTTGAGAGACTTGTCAGTTTAATAAAGGAAGTCCATTCCTGAATTTACTATCTATCAGACTTGTAGGAAATTATAAAAGAATATTTTCTGAATAAATTTTGTCGATTGCCAGAAATACTTGCACGAAAAGAAGACTTATCCGTATGTTTAGCGTCAAAGCAACAGAGTGTTTCTCCATTCATTTGACAAGTAAACAATATGACAAAAATAGCTACTTACCTAACCTTTTTTGGAGTTTTATCCGCTTTCCTAAGCACCACCGTACTTGCGCAGACACGAGTTGCCGGGAAAGTAACGGATGAAGCCAAAAAGGAAGAATTAGCGGGAATCAGTATTTCGGTGAAAGGAAAAGTTATCGGTACGATCACTGATCAGAAAGGAAATTTCTCGTTGTCCACTAACACGCAAACACCTTTTACAATTGCCATTTCGGCAGTTGGTTTCCAGACACAGGAGTTTATTATTAATGGAAACCGAACCGATTTAGCTGTGAGTCTGAAAGAGCAGGTGACAATTGGACAGGAGGTTGTTGTTTCAGCCTCGCGGGTGGAGGAAAGTGTACTCAAATCGCCGGTGTCGGTTGAACGGCTTGATATTCGTTCGTTTCAATCTACACCCGGCGCAACGTTTTATGATGCCTTGCAGAATGTCAAAGGGGTTGACATGGCCACACAAAGCCTGACGTTTAAAACGGTTAACGTGCGTGGCTTTGGCTCTAACGGTAATACCCGCGTTGTGCAGTTACTCGATGGCATGGACAATCAGGCACCCGGACTTAACTTCTCGGTAGGCAATATTGCCGGTGTATCGGAGCTTGATCTGGAAAGTGTGGAGTTGCTGCCTGGTGCTGCTTCGGCTCTGTACGGCCCGAACGCGATCAATGGCCTGTTGCTGATGAATTCAAAAAGCCCATTCCTGTATCAGGGGCTAAGTGCTTATGTGAAAGGGGGGGTTATGAATGCAAGTAATCGCTCAACGGCAACTACACCCTTCTATGATGCTGCTTTTCGGTACGCCAAAGCGTTCAATAACAAGCTGGCTATTAAAGTCGGTGTTTCCTATTTGACTGCCAAAGACTGGCAGGCAACCGACTACCGGGATCAGGGATTTTCAAATGGCTACAACCTGGAAACAGGCACTCGCGCCAACAACCCCGGTTATGACGGCATCAATATTTATGGCGATGCCAGTGCTAATCTATATTCTAATCTTTTTGGTAACGGCGTGCCGGGAACAGGTGCCAATGGTACATCGGCAATTTTAGGGGCCATTGCCACTACGCAAATTCCACAGGCTGGCAATGCAACGTTGCCACAGCTTACAGGATTGACACCCCAGCAAATTTTCAATAACATTATTCCTAACCTGAACATTTCACGGACGGGCTATCAGGAAAGTGATCTGGTTAGTTACAACGCTACAAACCTGAAATTGAACGGTGCGTTGCATTACCGTTTGAATGACAATGTAGAAGCCATTATCCAGGCGAACTATGGTACAGGAACAACTGTATATACTGGCGCGGACCGGTATTACATCAAAGGCTTTAAACTTGGTCAATATAAGCTTGAACTGAGAGGATCTAATTTCTTTGTGCGAGCCTACACCACGCAGGAGCGTTCGGGCGATTCATACGCTACTTCGACGCTTGGGCAGGGTATCAACGAAGCCTGGAGTGGTAGTGCGTCTACATGGTTCCCTACATTTTTTCGGGATTACGCGCTAGGGGCTTATCAGGGATATGCAGGAGCTTATCTAACAGCTCTCGGAGCGGGCCAGTCACCAACGGCTGCGTTGGCGGCTGCACAGGCCTATGTTAGTAGCCAACAACAAAACCTGCTGAATCAAGCCCGTGCCGATGCTGATAAAGGTCGATTGCTGCCCGGTAGTGCTGGTTTCCAGCAAGCATTCGATGCGGTGACAGGGAAACCAATCCCAGGTGATGCCAATGGGGTAGGAGCTAAGTTTTTGGATAAAACCAATCTGTACCACGGCGAGTTTATGTATAACTTCAGTAAGCTGATTGATCCTAAAACAGTTGAACTGATTGTGGGAGGGAACGTTCGGCGGTATGCTTTAAATTCGGAGGGTACGCTGTTTGCGCGTGATGAGAACGGTAAGGAGTTTACCATCGACGAATTCGGGGGATATGCGCAGGCATCCAAAACGCTGGCCGATGTACTGAAACTGACGGGTTCTATACGGTATGACAAAAACCAGAACTTCAAAGCACAGGTAAGTCCTCGCTTTTCGGCAGTATTGACGCTGGCCAAAGTGCATAATTTCCGGGCGTCGTTTCAGCGCGGTTTCCGCATCCCTACCACGCAGGATCAGTACATCGATCTAAACACACCTTCGGCCCGGTTGATTGGTGGGTTACCATTTCTGAAGGATAAATATAATTTCAGTACGAACCCAACCTATACATTACTGTCGGTGCAGGCATTCGGTGCTACGTTACAGCAGGGTGGTACGGCCGCTTTACCACAGGCACTTGCTAAACTACAAAGAGCCCCCGACCTTGGTTATGATCCGGAGCGTGTAGAAACATATGAAGTTGGTTATAAAGGGTTAATAGGCAATAAGTTGTTTATTGATGCCTATTATTACTACAACCGTTTCCTGAATTTCCTAGGCAGTCAGATCGTTGTTCAGGGCAAAACGCCCGTTTCTGTGGCTGATCCACTGTCAACATTGCAACTAATTAGTGGCTCAACCCGTAATGTATATTCGTATCCGACAAACTCGCCAACTCAGTTGAAAAACGCTGGTTGGGCTATTGGTGCCGACTATTTATTACCAGGCAATTTTATGATTGGCGCGAATGTGTCGTCAAATTATTTAATTGACCGGGATAAAATTCCTACAGGTTTCGTTACATTCTTCAACACGCCGAAATACCGATACAATTTATCATTTGGTAATCGGAATGTACGAGGCACAGGATTTGGATTTAACGTTGTGTATCGTGCTCAGGATTCTTTCTTATGGGAAGGCAGTTTTGGTAATACAGAAGCAACAGCCCGCCAGCAAACGATTATTCCGGCCTATAGCACACTTGACGCTCAGGTTAGCAAGAAGTTGTCGGGATTCAAGTCGATTCTGAAAGTGGGCGGTACCAATCTGACAGGCAAGCTCTATACGCAATCATGGGGTAACCCCAGCGTTGGCTCAATGTATTACATCAGCCTGACATTCGATCAACTGATGAACTAGACAGATGATAACACGAAACCCCTGCTTCTGGCCAGAAGCAGGGGTTTTTGTTTTCAATGGGGAATCATTCTCCGAACTTTTAGACTGTTTCTGTCATTTGTCAGATAAGTCAGGGCTCTGTTTGTAAATCCTACCATTCTACACTGGTGGGATCTCGAACGTCCGGGCTTCTGTGAAAGCTTGTTATCCAGTACGCTATTGAGTAACACTACCCCGCCAGATCAACAACCCGATACATCATCGGCTGCTTTACCCCGCAATTTGACGTTGCTGCAAGGCACGGCGTTGAATATGATCGACATGGTCGGTATCGGACCCTTTGTGGTGCTTCCTCTGGTTATCAAGACATTGGGCGGGCCTCTTTTCATGTGGGCCTGGGTGTTGGGCGCATTTGTATCATTGATTGATGCTTTTGTTTGGGCTGAGCTGGGGGCCGCTTTTCCGCAGGCAGGCGGGAGCTACAATTTTTTGAAGATATCCTACGGTGAACAACGTTGGGGGCGCTTGCTGTCATTTCTATATGTCTGGCAAACGCTGATTCAGGCTCCGCTGGTTATGGCCTCAGGAGCCATTGGCTTTGCTCAGTATGCATCGTACCTGTTGCCCCTGGATGAGTGGCAACGTAAAGGCGCTTCGGGAGTGGTTGTCCTTATAATCATTGCCCTGCTATACCGAAAAATTGATTCGATTGGCAAGATCGGCCTGATTATGTGGGGGGCGGTTTTACTGACGCTCGGTTGGATTATCATTGGTGGCTTGACCAATGCCCGAATTCCACTGACCGAGACGTTCGAGTCAATCGGTTCAGTGAGTGGCGGGGTGCTGGCGGCTGGCCTGGGTCAGGCTTCCGTGAAAACGATTTACTGTTATCTTGGCTACTACAACGTTTGCCATCTGGGCGGTGAGATTCAGCGACCTACGCGAAATATTCCGGCTAGTATGTTCATCTCCATTGTGGGTATTGCCGGATTGTATTTGCTGATGAACCTGAGTGTGGTAAGTGTCGTACCCTGGCAGATTGCTCAAAACAGCAACTTTATCGTGAGTACGTTTGTCGAAACGCTATATGGCCCTAATGCTGCCCAGTTGGCCACAATTCTAGTGCTACTGGTCGCTTTTTCGTCTCTATTTGCGGTATTACTTGGGTATTCACGCGTACCGTATGCGGCAGCGGTTGATGGGCAATTCTTCAAGGTATTCGCCAAGCTGCACCCGACCCGGCAATTCCCGTATGTGTCGTTGCTGTTTCTGGGTGGCCTGGGCTTTTTATTTAGTTTGTTGTTCCGCCTTGGCGATGTGATAATGGCTATTCTTGCCATGCGAATTGTCATTCAGTTTGTTGGGCAGGCCATCGGCCTGATGTTGCTCCATCGCCGACGGGCTGCCGCTGAATTCCCTTTCCGAATGCCACTTTATCCCTTGCCGGTTGTACTCGTAATTGGGGTGTGGCTGTTCATTTTCTTCTCAACGGGTCCAACATTCATGCTTTCGGGACTCACGGTTATCAGTTTAGGTATAGTTGCTTTCCTGGCATCGGCAGGTTTTCGTAAACAGTGGCCGTTTGAGAAATAAGGTGAGTTCTTTTGTTAGTTCGAATCTTCCTGAGGGTCTATATCCATCGTGTTGTTTTTATTTTAGGTTGTACGTTTTAGACAGTACCAGGAAACAAATACTGTTAATTAACCTAAAGCTGTTAAGCTAAAAAAAGGGTTTGACCACAGAGACACCAAGTGCACAAAGGTTCAATGGGGCACGTCTTACCTCACTAAACCTCTGTGCATTTTGTGCCTCTGTGGTCAAACCCTTTTTTTAGCTTAACGACAAACGTTTAAACCAGCGCGTCGAACAAAATCTCGGCGGGGTGTTGAGAGGTGCGTTTTGTCCCATCTTTAATCTGGTGCCGACACGATGTTCCAGGTGCCGCAATGATTACATCATCAGGCTGTTGGCGAACAGTTGGAAATAAAACAAGCTCACCAACTTTCATCGACACCTCATAATGCTCAGCCTCATAACCGAACGAACCAGCCATGCCGCAACAACCGGATGGAATTAGCTGCACCGTATAATTCCTGGGTAATGACAACGCTTTTTTGCTTGGCACCAGCGACGATACGGCTTTTTGCTGACAGTGGCCGTGCAGTTTAATCAGCCGTGTTTCCGTTGTGAACTGTTCCGATCGGATATGTCCGGCGTCTAGTTCACGGGCGATGAACTCCTCAAAGGTCAAGGCGTGTTCCGCGATTCGTTTGGCATCGTCCATGAGCGATCCATCTACCAGATCAGGATATTCGTCGCGGAAAGTCAGAATAGCGGAGGGTTCCAGGCCAACCAATGGAGTTTCTGCCGTGACAATATCTTTGAGTAACCGTATATTCTTTTCCGCCAGCGTTTTAGCATAAGTTAACATACCTTTTGATAAAGCCGCCCGCCCGCTTTCGCCGTGTTCAGGAATGACAACGGTATACCCTAGTCGCTCGAATAATTGTATGGCCTTTTGCCCTACTTCAACGTCGTTGTAATTAGTAAACTCGTCGCAGAACAGGAGAACTGTCTTTGGTCCACTGTTTTCGGGTTTCGGGTTTGAAGTAAGCTGTGAACGGTAAACCGAAAACCATTTCTTGAGCGTCGTTTTACCCATCATCGGCATAGTCCGGTCCGGGTGAAAGCCCACCATGCGGTTAGCGATACGCCGGAGCGCGGGCGTTCCCAGGACGCCATTCCAGGCCCAGGGGACAAGAGAGGCTATACCAGACAAGCGGGCAAAATTTGCGATAAGCCGTGAGCGGATAGGAACGCCATTCGAATCGTAGTAATGCTGTAAAAATTCGGCTTTTAGTTTCGCTACATCTACATTAGATGGGCATTCACTTTTACACCCCTTGCAGGACAGACAGAGGTCGTAAACCTCTTTGATTTCGTGGTGGTCAAAGCGGTTTTCCTTAGGCGAACGCGTCAGCATTTCGCGCAAAATATTGGCTCGCGCGCGTGTCGTGTCTTTTTCATTGCGGGTTGCCATGTAACTCGGGCACATGGTTCCACCCGACGCTTCTGTTTTGCGGCAGTCACCAGAGCCATTGCATTGCTCGGCATGTTGCAGTATGTTCTGGTCTTTGTAGCGAAAATACGTTTTAAAAGCGGGTGTTATCTGACCCGCTTCATACCGCAGGAATGTATCCATCGGGGGCGTTTCCACAATTTTTCCGGGGTTGAAAATACCATCCGGGTCCCAGGTTTGCTTGATCTGACGCATCAACTCATAGTTGTGCGGTCCCACCATTTGTGGAATAAATTCACCCCGAAGTCGACCGTCGCCATGTTCGCCAGATAACGAACCGTCGTATTTTTTTACCAGCGTTGCAATTTCTTCTGCAATCATTCGGTATTGCTGGTGTCCTTCTACGGTTTTAAGGTTAATAATTGGCCGCAAGTGCAACTCCCCCGAACCCGCGTGAGCATAGTGAACGGAGTGCATATGATGCCTTGTCAAAATCTCATTAAAGTCTCGAATGTAGTCGGGTAGGTCATGGACATCAACAGCAGTATCTTCAATAACGGCCACTGCTTTTTCATCACCGGGCAGGTTGCCTAACAGGCCTAACCCGGCTTTCCGAAGCGTCCAGATTTTCTTGCTGTCCTCGCCAAACAACAGCGGATAATGATACCCCATGTTCGCAGCCTGCATATCAGCAATCATGTTGGCCGACAGCTGCTCTATTTCGGCACGAGTGTCGCGGGAGAGGTCAACGACCAGAATGATTGGAAAATGGCTGGTAGGCGAATCCACGCTGGGCGAATCCACGCTGGGCGAATCCACGCCGGGCGAATCCACACTGGACGTTTTTTGAACGAAGAAGCTGTTTTTTTTCTGTTCGGGGTTCGAGTCGGCTCGTTCGAGAATAATATCGTCGATTAACTCGACGGCATAGGGCTTGTAATTCAGTGCTACCAGCGTAGCCCGTAAAGCTTCGTCGATGGAGTGACAGTGAACGCAGACCAACCCGCTCTCTTTTGGGGGCAATGGGACTATATTCAGTTTAATCTCAGTTATGAAACAGAGCGTTCCTTCCGACCCGGCAATAAGCTTTGTCATGTTGAAAGGCTCTCCTTCTGACGCAAATGGCTGTAGATCGAGCAAGACGTCCAGTGCGTAGCCCGTATTCCGTCGTTCGATGGATTTCTTTGGGAAATTACGCCGAATTTCTGCCTGGTTTTCCGGGTCCGACAAAATGGCGTTCGTCTTCAGCAGAATTTTATCGGCCAAAGAAGCCGAGCCATTCTTACGACTTGCTTCGCTGACCTGTTTGGTGAAATCCCAGCCAGTTACCGGACCAAATTCAACTTCGGAGCCATCAGCCAATAAGACTTTCACGGACAACGTATGCTCACGTGTGGCTCGGTACACAACGGAGTTCGATCCGCAGGAATTGTTGCCTACCATACCACCTATCATAGCGCGATTGGCGGTCGAGGTTTCGGGCCCAAAGTATAAACCGTAAGGTTTGAGGAACTGATTCAACTCATCCCGAATTACGCCCGGCTGTACCCGCACCCATCGCTCCTCTGGGTTGATTTCCAGTATTTTGGTAAAGTGTTTCGATACGTCAACTACAATGCCACTACCCACTACCTGACCTGCCAGCGATGTTCCGGCCGTGCGGGGAATCAATGCAGTTTTGTGCTGTCTGGCAAACGCAATTAAGGCTTTAAGGTCCTCGATAGTTTTGGGGATAGCCACGGCAGTTGGCATTTCCCGATAGGCCGAGGCATCGGTTGCATATAGAGTTCGATACGTCGTATCGTCGAAAAGGTCACCTGATAATTGTCCAGCTAACGAGCGAAGGTCTTCTGCAATCATAGAAATAGACTGGTATATGTTAGACTATAACCAGTAAATAAAATTTCAGCAAAATTAATTGTAAATACTACAAACATATAAGCCTATACGTTCCTCGTTGATTCTGTTGATTTGTAGCAAAAAAATCATACTTAGTTTCGACTGGTTACATAATATAAATTCTGTTAGTCAGGCACTTATAAGGAATGCAACATTTTGCACTGGTTAAATAAATTAAATTAAAGAACAAAGCCGGAAGAGTGCATATAGTACAATTTTGACGCAAATTAATCCGATTTTAACTGAAACCAATTTGGGTTTTTATCGTTTGCTTATGTACTTTGCTAGATACATAGGTTTTGTGTACTACTGATTTTGAGCAAGTTGTTAAAGGTTAGGCAGTTATAATTCTGACGAAAATCCTGGCTTTTTCCAGCGTAAAAATTGCTGTGGTCGTAGCTATGCTGAACTGTATGTGTATTTTATCATTTACTCTCGTTTATTTCACAATTTAGCGTAAACCTATGATGGAAAAATCCTACAGAAAAAGTCGCTTTGGCGGTAACGTAGGTCAGGTCGGGATTACTCAACTCCCGTCATTCAATTGGAAAGACCTCCAAACTTTTGTAATGGCACTGACACTTTTTGCGTTGCTCGGCAATCAGGCGGCATGGGCGCAGGAGCGTACTGTGACAGGAAAAGTGACAGACCCTACCGGTTCCGTTTTGCCGGGCGTAAGCATTCAGGTTAAAGGCACACAACGCGGCACGAACACAAACGGTGAGGGGGTGTACACGCTGACGAATGTTCCCGACAATGCAACGCTGGTGTTGAGTTTTATTGGGTACACTACTCAGGAAGTTGCTGTGGGGAATCGGACTACAGTCGATGTTAAAATGGCCGACGATACCAAAGCACTGCAAGAGGTTGTAGTTGTTGGCTATGGTACGCAGCGAGCAAAAGACGTTACCGGATCGGTTGCCACACTGGGAACGAAAGACTTCAATAAGGGGGTAATCTCGTCGCCGGAACAATTGCTGCAGGGGCGTGTGGCGGGTGTTCAGATAACGCCAGCCAGCGGTGAGCCGGGAGCTGCCAACAACATTCAGATTCGGGGGGCGGTTTCGCTTCGGGGTGGTAACACACCTTTGTATGTTATTGACGGCGTTCCGCTTGATGGAGGAGACTTTAGTAATGGTACGCCTGATTTTGGCACAGGTACAACTACGGCACGTAACCCACTGTCATTTTTGAATCCAAGCGATATTGAAAACATTTCGGTCCTGAAAGATGCCTCGGCTGCGGCTATTTATGGAGCGCGGGGTGCCAACGGTGTCGTGCTGATTACCACACGCAAAGGGCGGGCTGGTGCACCTCAGTTTAATTTCTCGGCGTCGGCGGCTGTTTCTTCGTCGCTGAAGAAATACGATTTGTTATCACCTGCCGACTTTCTGGCCGGCGTGAAAGCCGCTGGTGGCGACCCAACGCTGTCAACAGTTAATGCAGGTGCCAGTACGAACTGGCAGAATGAAATTCTGCGCACCAGTGTCTCTCAAATTTACAACGCCAGTTTTGGAGGTGGTACCAATGACACTCGGTATCTGTTCTCGCTGGGCTACCAGGATCAGCAGGGACTTGTAAAAGGTACAGGCCAGCAACGGGTTACGGGTCGTATCAACGCGTCGCAGGATTTGTTCAACAAAAAGGTGACGCTGGCGGTAAATGCTACAACCTCATCAGTTACTGACCAGTATGCACTGACAGGAAATCAGGCGGGTGCATTAGGAAACCTGTTTGGTGCCATGATTGGAGCCAACCCTACTTATCCGGTGTTTACAAACACGAGTGATACGGCGTCGTATTATCAGCTGGCAGGTGGTTCGTATCGCAACCCTCGCGCCATGCTGGATTATTACCATGACCGGGGTGTAACGAACCGTACACTGGCGAACATCAGCGCTACCTGGAACGTATTGCCCGGCCTGTCGCTGAAAGCAAACTTCGGTGTCGATAATTCGGCGTCAACCCGCACAACCTCTATCGACTCGCGGTTGAATGGTCAGTTCAATGTACCGCTGGGTCCAGTAACGAATCAGGTGTATGCTGATCCGACTACGGGTTTAGGTGGGGCAGCTTATATCAACTCGCTGAACCGATTGTCCAAACTGGTCGAATACACAGCCAACTACAACCGGGATCTTGGCCCAGGTAAGCTGGAAGCGGTAGCGGGTTTTGCCTATCAGACGTTTGGTACTAGGACGAACTATGTAGCTGCCAGCCGTTTTCCGTTCAATGAGTCGGTGATTTCCTATACTGATAACATCGGAGCGGCAAATACATTGACCGGAACGGCTATTGGTGGGGGGTCTTCGCGTTCACAGAACGACTTACAGTCTTATTTCGCCCGTGCCAATTACAACTACAGAGAAAAATACCTGTTGACGGCTACCGTGCGGGTGGATGGCTCGTCGCGTTTCGGTGTGAACAACAAGTATGGTACGTTCCCGTCAGTGGCGGGTGCCTGGCGTATTTCGCAGGAAAGCTTTATTCCTAAAAGTATTTTCGACGATCTGAAAATTCGGGCTAACTACGGGATTGTAGGAAACCAGGACTTTACGGGTGGTGCATCGAAAATTATTTATACGTATAACAACTTAGGATCGCAGGTTCAGCAAAACAACCCGAACCCAGACCTTAAGTGGGAGCAAAACACGACAACTGGAGCCGGGATTGACTTTAGTGTGCTGAAAGGACAATTGTCTGGTTCGATTGACTACTATCATCGTTCGGGTACAAACACACTGCTTCAGGTGTTCTATGCTCAGCCTGCTCCGGTAAACTACAAGTGGATCAACCTGCCCGGACAGATTGTGAGCCAGGGGATTGAGTTGAACCTGATTTATCAGGTCTTCCAGAAGCAACAGTTTGGCTGGGAAGCGGTGTTTAACTTGACAACGCTGGACATTAAGGCGCAGAACATTGGTACAGACCAAGCCGTTGGTGCGATTAGTGGACAGGGTCTATCGGGTGCTTATGCTGAACGGATCACCAGTGGCTATCCGCCATTTGCATTCTTCATTCCCAAGTTTACAGGTTTCGATGCCAACGGGTATTCAACTTATGCTGATGATGCGCGGTCGAGTTATCAGGGTAGTCCATTTGCCAAACTACGTCTGGGCCTGACCAACAACTTTACGTTTGGACAATGGACTGCCAGTCTGTTTGTGAACGGTCAGTTTGGTGGCAAAATCTACAATAACACGGCCAATGCCCTGTTCGCGAAAGGTGCGCTCAAAAACGCTCGTAACGTAACGTATGATGTGGCGAACAGCTCTGAAAACGGATTGAACCCTGCGTCAGTGTCGACCCGCTTCCTGGAGAAAAGTGACTATGTACGGATCACCAACCTGACGATTTCCCGCCGATTTGATCTGCCTCAGGGTGGATTTGCCAAATCGCTGTCGTTATCGCTAACGGGCCAGAACCTGTTCATTTTCACTGGCTACACAGGCCTGAATCCAGATGTAAATACGGTGACATACAACGGGAATGGAAACGGCATCCCATCGCTGGGTATCGACTATACGCCCTATCCAACGCCCCGCACGGTGACGTTAGGTTTAAATGTTGGGTTCTAATCAACCATCAGGCTTTCTGGTTTTGTTGATACTATTTTGGTGTTAACAGGACCAGGAAGCCAACAGACTACTTACAATTTTCAACGACATGAATTCATTTAATTATAAGACTATTGGCTTATTAACCGCTACGATGCTGGTGGGTAGTGTAGGCATCAATGGTTGTACCAACCTGGACGATAAAGTGTTCGGGTCACTCTCTTCAACAGACGCTACGGTTGGCTCAATCACACTGGACCCGGCAGCCACCTTGCAGGGAGCTTACCAGGCACTAAATGCCATAGCAAACAGCCAGGGCCGCGCCTATGCCTTGCAGGAACACCCATCCGACGAGATGATGGGACCAACGCGCGGTACTGACTGGGACGATTTCGGCGTCTGGCGTAAACTGCACCAGCATACCTGGGATTCGCAGCACGTTGAAATTCTGAATGCCTGGAATGACCTGAATACAGGTGCTTTCCGTGCATCGCAAGCTATTTTTGCTGCCGGTACCAATACACAGCTAGTAGCACAGGCCCAGTTTCTGCGTGGTTTCTTTACATCGAGCATAGTCGATTTATGGGGTCGTGTACCGGTTCGTCAGGTGACCGATGCGGCCGATGCCAACCCACAGGTATTAAGCCGTCAGGCCGCTACTAACTTTGTTATCAGCGATTTACGAGCGGCTTTCAATGTGTTGCCAGCCTATACACAGGCAACGGCAAACGTGGCCAGTAAAGAAGCCGCGGCAGCTATGCTGGCTAAAGTATATTTGAACCGGGCCGTGTACAACCAGGCGCCTGCTACGCCGGCAGGTCCTTTCTCGTTCGCAAAAGCTGATATGGATTCGGCTGTGTATTTTGCCAATCAGGTTATTGCCTCCGGTAAGTTTGCGTTGACAACAAAAGGCAACTATTACGACAATTTCCACTGGGATAATGATCAGCGCTCGAAGGAATTGATCTTTACCATTCAAAACACCTCAACGGCGCAGCCGGGTAGTGTTCAAAACCGTTATTTCATGACGGAACACTATAATCAGTACATTGGAGCCTGGAATGGCTTCACAACACTGGCTGATTTCTACAACAGTTTCGAAGCAACAGACGAACGTCGTGGAGCCCAGCCAGCCGATTTGACCCCAGCTACGGGTATTACCGCCGGGTTCCAGGTTGGTCAGCAGTATGGTCCTACTAAGGGAACAGCAGCACCGGCCCCGTTAAAAGATCGCAGTGGTAACCCACTGGTCTTTACGCCACAAGTCAATATTGCCTTGGCGAATGAAGTACAGGGTATTCGGGTTATCAAGTACCTTCCAAATCCGCTTACATACAACAACCCAACGAATGATTATGTATTCCTGCGCTATGCTGATGTATTGTTAATGAAAGCAGAAGCTATTCTGCGCGGTGGTACTGATCCTCAAGGACAGACTGCCGCTGCAATTGTCAACAACCTTCGTACAACACGGGGGGCATCGAACTTATCGAGCGTTGATCTACCGGCTGTTTTGGCAGAACGTGGTCGTGAATTGTACTGGGAAGGCTGGCGTCGGAGCGATGAGATTCGCTTTGGTACGTTCCTGAATCCAGTCGATCAGCGTCCAACAACATCGCCTGCTACAGCCGTGTTGTTCCCTTTCCCACAACAGGCAATTGACAGTAACCCAAATTTGCAACCGCAAAATCCAGGATATTGATTTTTTGAATTACTCATAAACACAAACAGCAGCCCATTGTCGGGCTGCTGTTTGTGTTTATAGTCTGTATTACTATAAAAACGTTAGTTCATTTGATTATTGCTGGCAATGAACTCAGGGCTGAGCACTTGTACTGTGCATATTTCGTTTATAAATACGTATGAATAAGCAATTAGGCGTGTTGATCGTCGGTATGTGTGGACTGCTATCCTGCCATAAATCTACTGACCCACTGTTCGTGACATTACCTGCTTCCGAAACAGGGGTCGATTTCGTAAACCGAAGTCTCGATAAGAAGAACTTTAACATTTTTAACTACCGCAACTTTTACAATGGCGGAGGTGTGGCTATTGGCGATGTTAATAATGATGGCTTACCTGATCTGTTTTTGACATCCAATTTTGAGGAGAATAAACTTTACCTCAATAAAGGTGGAATGAAGTTCACCGATGTGACGCAGAAAGCAGGTATTGTCGGGAAGAAATTCTGGTCGACGGGCGTCACGTTTGCCGATGTGAACGGCGATGGTCTGCTGGATATCTACATCTGTAATTCGGGGAGCCGTGATGAGCGGGGAAATCAGTTGTATATCAATCAGGGTGTCAGGAATGGAGTGCCTGTTTTTGTCGAAAAGGCCAGAGAATATGGTTTATGGGATGGGGGCTTTTCGACCCATGCCGCCTTTTTTGATTAT
>CAXTJJ010000037.1:0-19966 GCA_964244155.1 uncultured Spirosoma sp. | reverse complement strand
AATTTCAATACCCGAAGGTGCGATTGAGACCAAGCGAAATTTACACAAAAATAGGCCTTTTTACGGCCTGGAAACACTTTTTAGTAGGTCAAAGAACAAACCAAAGTCGTCAGCCTCCAGTACTGTAAATATACCGGCAGGCTGACGACTTAAACAACTAACTCTTTTTCAGTAGTTTACTAATGAGTCATGAAAAAAAATACACTTAACTAGCTAATCATCTCTTCTTTTGGACCTATCCGACGACTTATAAAAACCGACTTCGGTTCGTAATATCAACGCCTAAAGCAATTCGCTCAACGTAACGCTCGTCGCGAAGCTGATAAAAGACGACCCCATCATTATCTTGTAAAAGCATATCGGCTTCCTGTTGCAATTGCTTCAGTTGAGCAGGAGTTAAGTCACCCTCGAAAACGGAGTTTTGTACCCAAGTCAGATACCGCCGAAAGAGCTTGAGCATCTTGCCAGTCCGTTTTTGGTTCACATCATATACCGCAATACAAAAAGGCATCAGTCGAAACGGTTATGTATAAACGTTATTACCACCACATATGAAATCCCTGATATGGCTCACCCAATGGATCGCAGAGGTGACGAACTAGTTTGTAGCATTCCAGCCGGATTAGCCGCTCATACGAAACCCTCTTATTCATGGTTCGGTGTTGCACCGTTTGGCTAAGCCGCTCGTCCCAGTGACCCACAACAATTTTTCGACCAGCCTCGGATAAATAACAGCCCCCCAGATGCTTCTCAAAATGTTTAGGTGTCAATTCGGCGGTTTTTATTAGCCGAAAAATCATTCGATCAACCAGCAGTGGCTTAAACACTTCGGCCAGATCAAGGGCCAATGAAAAGCGCCGATCACCAGGCTCGTGCAGAAATGCAACCGTCGGGTCAAGAGCCGTCCGGTAAATCTGACGCAGCACGGTGGTGTAACAAAGCGAGTTCCCAAAGGAAATCAGGGCGTTCAGTTCGTTGGACGGTGGCCGACGTTCACGCTTATTGAAGGGAAAGCGAGCCGCTACTTCAGGCCCCAGGAAATCAGGCCATAACCGATAATACCGATCCCGAATACGTCCTTCTACGGCCATTAATGTAGGAATATCCACTGTCAGCGGTAAGGCATCCCGGTCCCGTTTCAGGTCGAGCAACGTTTTTTGAACGGCTAGCTGTTCGTCGCCACTAAGCCGAGGCTGATAGTATTTGATTACTCGCTCAATGTTAAATAACGCCGATTCGACAAAGGCCCGCGCCAATACCAGCCGTCGTTTGGGGCTTAGGTAATGCCGAGCCTGATCGACCCGTAACCGCCCCGACAGTTGGCTTTCCCGTGGATAAAGCGTGGCCGTATAATAGCCGTAGTAGTCGTAGAAAAACGTCGGAATGCCCTGCTGGCCCAAAAACGTAATGAGTTTGGTATTAATATCGACCTCCCCAAAAATGTACAGACTATCGACCGTCTCGACGGGAAATGGATGATTTTTGCCATCGGGTGTCACCGATGGTAAGCCTTCATCGGTGGGATCATCGTCGGGCGTTCGCTCGCCAGTCGCTCGTTCCAAGGCTAGCGTGTTATGTTGTCGGCGCAGTCGGCCACTCGAAAACAAATAATGGGGCTTTTTCATATTTTAGTGATTTCTCACGGTAAATGAGATGGCCGTCAGTCGATTATCCATAACACAGCTCATCGAAAGCGCATTTGGTACAAAAGGTTCGTTTAAGGAGCCGGGTAGGAGGGATGTCCTGCGTAGCTAATTCGCGAATCGCCGAAACGGTGGCTACAAGCTCATCAATATGTTCTGGTTCCAGCGTGACCCATTCGGTACGTCGTAGCAGAGGGTAATCTAACTGACCCCGAAACGGCGACCCGTCGGATCGGGTTACGCCATTTCGGGTAAGCAGCCAGAGATAAAACCGAACCTGCCATAGATGGGCCTCTTCGCAGGATCGACTTTTCTTGGTTTCGTGCAGCACCCCATTCTTCAGGTTGGCCCGGTCGATTTTGCCAATCAAGGGCGTACCGTCGGGCGCTTCAGCGTTAATCTCGATGTGCTTGTCGGATCGGTCGTAACTGTGCTCATCGAGTAACCGTCCCAATGCGACAGTGTCCGACTCCTGCTCCATCCAGATACCTCGCATGGATAGCCAGGCCTTTCGAGGGCACAGCCGGTAATAGCCCACGAGCATCCCGCCGATTCGGAGTTTGAAAATAGTCATAAAGTCATAATAGGATAACACCTTTTGCTCGATCTGTCTTTTCTCCTTTACCCAAAAGAGCCAATCCTGTTTCAGATGTATAGATACCATCGACAAGAATTAGAACTGTATGAGGATCTTTGTCTTCTCCTACTCTAAACACAAAAGGATATAACTGCTTCCGCTCATTTCCCATTCGAACTAGATAATCAGGACAACTAATACCAGCCTCTAATTCGTAACCACGATACGTATCCCAATTTTTAAATACATATATACCCTCTTCGTCTTCTGTTGCATCGAATTCAGGCAAGCTGATAAAGACCGTTTGTTGAGGAGGAATGTCTCTACTTTTCCATTCTCCCGAAACAGTAATCTGCTCCTCATCAGCATGTTGATTTGATACAACCATCCAGTTAAGTTTCATTAAGTCTTTGAGTCGATCTCGATTTTGCTCAATTTTTGAGGTAAAAGTAGGCTGTTCCCTGTAAAGATTATTGACTCGTTCTACAAAGCTGACTGATGAAACCGGCGTGGGAATTTCGTCAAATTCGCTGGCTAATTCCTGAACGGTTTGCGTAAATGCTTCAGCCGGAATCCAGCCTTTTCCGCCTTTGGGTAATTCACCATACGGAGCTGGGTAAGAAGTCCCATCTCGCAATGGCTCAACTACATACAAGATTCCACCCATTAGGTCAAGGCCGAAACGGTCCAATCGTCCGGCTCGCTGCGCCAATCTATCCCAGGGACAGGCATCTGACAACATAATCGGCGCGCTAATATTGATTGACATTTCCCCTATTTGAGTTAAAATGGCAATTCCTTTCGCATTTTTATGTTCTGTCCAGGCATCTTTCCCCAGCATTGCAATCAACTCATCTTCGATTGCCTTCTTATCGGGTTCCGTGTAACGGCTGTGATATAATATAGGCTTTGGGCCTCCTTTTTTGAATTGTTCCGTAAACCATTGATAATAGGCATATGCTCGATCTACGGTATTCGCATAAACAATACCCGTGCCCCGACGAACCATACCTTTCAAAATACCTTCTACGTCTTTAGGCCCTTCAACTGCCCCACGCCATACAATAGGGCATTTGGCTGTTTGCCCACCAGCCTTTACGTCCACAATGGCATCAGGTATGTTATACCGTATCCGAAGTGAATCCGGCACAGTAGCACTCATGATCAATACAGGCACCTTCAATAGCCGTAGTGTATCGAGTAAAACAATCAAATTGGCTTGAATGAATGGATCATAAAAGTCCGCTTCATCGAATACTACGGCACTGTTAGCCAGAAAAAAGAAACTTGTATGCTGGTCTTCCTTGGTTCCTGTCAGGCAAAGAAGTAAGTGATCTATCGTACACACGGTTACCGGAGTAGCCAAACCACGCGCCAGTTTATGCAGTTCTTTAGCATCATCACGCTCTTTGTCTGATACATTGCCGTAGCGGGTATACCAGGCACTGGAATGGTACAAGCCTGTTGAGCTTACATTCTTGTCGACACTAATTGCTAACGCGTTGGATGTAAAACGCGTTGGCATGGCAATAGTTAGGCGGTCTGCTTTTTGAGCCCATTCCGGTTTTTTTTCATCAACGACTGGTTTTTGATTTCCAACAATCTGATGCTTTGCCCACAGTAAAGACGCATCGGTTTTGCCTGATCCAGTTTTGGCCCGCAGGATACAAATAGGTTGGTCAGCCCCGGTTAGTACAGCTTCCTGCACATCTCGCTTCGTCCAGTTGTCAGGAAAATGATAATGAAACGGTTCTAGGTCAGGGGTTTTACCTCCGCTTTCTCTCCGACTGGCCCGGGTATCGGCCAGTTGCAGGAGAGAACGCACGGCGGCAATGCGGTACCGCTCAAGTACTCGTAGTTGCCAATCGTCTCGGCTACGTGAACTTTTACCTGTTCTGCCAATCAAATCAGATTCATTGTTCAACTTAGCCCATAAAGACCAATATGGCCCCTTTGTATCATCTTTTTGCGACTTCCCATCCTGTTGCCATCGGTTGATGTGGCGGTGATTCAATTTACCATGATGGGCGGCAATCGCAACTTGTTCAGCCAATGTAATAGTGTCATCCTCTCTGAGTTGATTCAGAGCTTGCGCCAGTGAGTCGAATTCATGGCGCAAGCCTGCATTCTGCAGATTTGGGCTGCTATTTTTCTTCGCCTTACGCATGGCCGCTTCATACTTTTTGAAGTCAACCGCGTTTTGTGATGGGTCGGGCTCTTCAATAATCATACCGTTTTTCTGCCGCCACGACCTGTACAAGTTATAGTCAGAACGACAGGCATCGCGCCATGTTGGATGGGCTTTTCCTGCATCGTGCCACCAGGCCACGCGCTTGAGCCGGTAGCGCAAATCGTCTCCGGTCAGTTCTTTATACTTTTTTTCCCAGAAAGGATGTGCGTCCAGTAAAGCCAATGCTTCATCATAGACGTGTTGCCGATGGTCTCTGAGCGTGATACCTGAGGGTTTGGCTAACGGCTCCACAGCTAATCAGGCTACAGGTGTATACAAGTCATTAGTATCCAATGCCGCTAATGCCTGTTGATAAGCCTCATCGACACTAAGCGTGTCTGGGTTCGTATCGTCGCCAAGAAAGTAAATGGCATCCCGTTTATCCAGTTCGGCCAAGATACGCGTCTTTTCAGTGGCGTTCGTGCCAGGGGCAAAATAGCGAACGGCTTTCCGACTCATCTTAGTGTCCAGTACGATAAGCACTTGTTGTGGCTCTGCGGTAGTAGCGTTACGGGCCTGATTGGCATAGTCTGTTATGGAACGAGTAGCATCCAGAAACAACCGCACCCGGCGGGCATGTTCACCGTCTTGGCCCTCTAAATGATTTTTGTAGGTGGTTGCGACGTGCGCTTCTGTTTCGTACTTATACTCTTTGGTTACGCCTACGGCTCCAACGTCAAGGTGAAAACTCATCTGCATGAGATCATTTTGACTATACTCGTTGGTGGCCAACGCCTGTTTACGACCTGAATCTTTGCTCTCATCCATCCGGAGCCGCACTAATAAATCTCGTCCAATTTGACTCGTTGCCTGCGCTACACCGGGAGTTGCCGTAGCAGGAGCAGTCCGACGACCCGAATAGTCGTCTTTGTTTGTATCGAGGTAGCCGCCTAAATCACTGCGAAGGTCCTTAGCTACATTCGTTGATGGGCCGTCTCCGTTAGCAACATACGTGCCGTTACGCTGCGGATGATCTTCGTTAAGGCGATCAATAGCACGAAACAAGGCGTGACGTTGCATCTGACCAGAAATATATACCCGCCCATCGGGTCGGCGTTTAATGGATGACGCGTTGCCCAGTAACTTCTCGCCCCGGTTAGCGGCATGGTCGGACATGGGGGCAAGTAACGTAACCGTAATTGATTTGATTTTCATTGGTTGTCTGTTTTTAAGAGGTTCAAGAATGGTATTCAGGCAGGCATTGGATCGTTAGCCGGATTGTCTATAATAGTTTCTTCTGGGGGGATAGCATTATCGCCTGTCACTTCTTTAGGCCGATATGAACTCAGGCGCATGAATGCTGTAATGAGTTCTTGGGCTAGTGATAACTGGCTGTCGGGCCAACCTGCCGCGGTTTCCATAAAAAATCCAGCTTTACTATCCATTTCACGTCCTGTTAATCGTCCTACAATGATGCCCATTTGTGAAAGTAAGGCGGTCGGCGTTTTTGCACTCAAAATGGTACTCTCAAATTGAACCAGAATACGGTTTTTGTATTCGCTTAGCGGACGTTCACGACGTTTGTTCTTGATATCATCCTGCCGTTCAGATTCGGCCGTAACATAGGCCGCATAATTTAAAGACTGTCCATATGCGCGGGCCGACGCAATTAATTTGGGGGATAGGCGGTGTTCTGTTTCCATATATTTTATGAAGATTGGAGCTAACTCAAAAGGATACTCGTTTCGCGCGGCCATGAAATCCCGGAAGGTAGGCCGGTCGAGTTGTTGTAGAAATCGGTCGAAAAACCGTTTGTAAAGTTTGAATTTGGGATCATCAAGTTTTTCTACGCCAAATGGCACGGCTCGATGAGCCGCCCTGACAATAGCGGGCAGGTCATAGTGGAGGGCCATATCGACCAGATGATGCCCGTATTTTTCCTGCCCAACCCCTTCGTACGAAAGAATGTAAAGTGGCTTTTCAGCTAACTGATCTAACACACGTTCGGCAAATTCGGCTCTCGGCTCTTCACGACTCGTACCGTCTTTGTGCTTATGACTAAACCGCCCTCCTTCCCGAGCCCAAGCCCCGATAGCGGATACCAGCGAAATGGCTCCTAAGGACCCGTCGCGGGGAGCATTCGGGTAGTTCCCCCGAAACAGTTGTGGCCGACGGTATTTGCGATCTTTCGGATCGACTTTAGCCAGCAACATATCGTCATTTTTAACTTGGTAATCCTGCTTACGTACCCGTAAATCGGCGAAGACCTGTACAAAATCAATCAAAGGTTCAAATTCTCCATCCACTAAGGGTAAATCCGGAATAATGGTCGTGTTGGCCATTCCCTTGCCTACCGATACCTGTGCGGCTGGTTTAAACTCGGTCAGTGTCGCTACAACGGTAAAAGCCGCTTCAAGCAGTGTTGACTTTGGTTCAGCCATTGAGGAGCGACCGTTATTTACTTTGCTGGTCAGCGGAGCAAATGATCGTTTCATTTTTTGTGTCTTTATCAAATCCTCTTCAGTTGCCTTTTTTAGTAAATCTCGAATGGCTCGGGCTTCGGCTACCGTTGCTGCTGACGAGCCATCTGTAGTGATTACATACGGCGACAGATAATATCCCTTGGAGGCAATTTGACCGCTTTTCTTGCCGGGGTCTAATACTTTTTCATCTAAGTAGTCAAACCGAAGAACCTCAGTCGTTTCCAGAAGCGGATCATCTGACGTAAATAACGTGTAGCGCAATAGCGCTCGGTCAATGGCTTTCCATGCTAATTCGGCTACTTGTTGCCATGTGCTCAACCCGTCTAAAAAAGCGTTTTGCTCAACTAGTGCAGCAGCCACCCCATAGCGTGGGTATGGGTGTAAAAAATCTAAGTCGATCATAATTCTTCATAGCTAACGTCTACCCAACCATCGTTGGAACCTATATACAAGGGCGCTGCTGGGTCGTTAAACGCATCTCTCAGCAAAGCTGACACTGTTGGCGTCGTCCGAAGCCGAAACAAATACGGGCTTCGGGGTACGACGTATTCCCGGACTGTTGGACTGACATAGTAATGCGGAAATCGGCTTCGTACAGACTTATATTGAATCTTGGCTCCTTCTGTTACTTGTTGCAGAGCTTCGTTACTAAGAACCTCATGCTCCGCACGGTCACCAAACTCGACTTCATCCCGTCGTTCACGAGTCATTAGATCAGACAACGAAGCGTCGTAGTGTCGGCTTCCACCGAAAAACGAGCGGCCTGTATCACGTAGTTGCTGCGACCATAAATCATCGAACGTATCAACAGCAGGAAACACATGAGGCCCTTCAAACGAGACATGGTATTGTAACAGGCTCACGAATCCGATTTCAGGAGAACCAGCAGGTCTGCCAATAAGCCAGGGTGATTCAAACCACGTCTTACTTTTCTTAGCTGATTTCTTAACTAATTTTTTCAGGTCATCCATTACCTGTTTCCGGGGAGTGGATGATAAATGCCAGCCTAAGGCATTCTCTAAAAGGCCATATAGCATAAAATCGGTCGGGGCGGGCTGGCTTCGATAATAAGCCCCCGGTTGAGCCGCTACCATCGACAGCGGAGCCAGCGCGTCAATTTGCAACATTGCGGTAACGATCAACTCAGGGGGTTCAATGAAAAAACTTAAGTCAATTTGGTCCATGTCTCGAAAAGATTGTTAATTATACTAATGCCCCAAAACCGCTGCCTGTTAATTCACCTACGCCGACTAGCCAGGCAAACTCAATGGCTTCCGGGGTTCCTTCAATAATGACTGGGCAAACGCTCCCCCGGTGCTTTATCCCTTTCACATCCATAAGCCGGGTACGCGCTTTGGGATAATCGCGGTCGAAGCGGATGATTATGGTTTGATGAGATTCATCATAGCCAGCCGCCTGTAACTTCTTTCGCATGAGTTGTGTCATTTTCTCGTCGGCGGCTACGTCCGACCAAAGCAAGTATTGACGACTACCATCCGGTCGCTTGGTACGCACGACGATTTCGCCGTCGGTGGCTAGTCGAACGCAATTGGCAAATGAAGGCACGGTTATTTCATTTGCTTCAGTAACCCGCATTCCAAAGGCCAAACTGTCGTCTTTCAAAATTCCTTTGGCCATCGCCCATGCATGGTCGCTATTTTGAAAACTGACTGACAGTGTTGCGCCGTTTGGGAAATAAAGTTGTTTGCCAATTTTTTCGGCCCCCGTCAGGCGGCCAAAACTGTACAAGCTCATCCCATAATGCAATGAGTTATTTTCGCCAATCCATTTGTGTAGTGAGCCAACTAGATTGTAGAGGTAAGTAAATGGTACCGGCTGGGTATTAGATGTGAGGTTTAGTTGAAGTCGCATGGGGTTTTCGTAGTCATTGATACTTGTTTATAGGAAATTGTGCGAAAAGGTCAGTGAAAAAGGGTAAGTGTCTTTTGAATGACACAAAGGGAAGCAGACACTCACCCCAAAAGCTGGGGGAGTACTTTAGAAATATTGATTTTTTTTGATTTTTCACAAACCGTATTTATTCACGGCTTCACGATACTTTTTGGCAATTGTTATCCGTAAACAATCGGGGGCCAATACCTCAACCTCCTCACCGTATGCCATGATCTCTCGTTCCAGTTCATGGTTTAAAACGACCTGAATTTCAATATCAACATGGGTTGGGGTTTCGGCTACGGTTTGCTGGCTGTTGTGTAGAGGTAGCGATAGCACATATTCAGCTTCAGGTCTGCGAAAGCGTAGAATCACCCGCTCAATAGGGTTGCCGGGCGGAGCGGTCACGCCAATAACGTGTCGACGGGCAGCCCGGTAGTCGGTCTGGCGACTGGGTAAAATAGATTGGGGCGTCAGCGTCAAGTCAATGATCCGGTCGAGGCCAAAGGTGCGATCGCCGTTACGATCCAAGTCAAAACCGTCTAGATACCACCGATTTCGGTATTCAAATAGCAAGCCAGGCTCAACCCGGCGTTTCTCGGCGGGTTGATCTTTGTAAGCCTGATAGCTGAACGTGATCGCTAGCTTTCGTTGAAGCGCATTCCACAACGGTGCCATCAGGTCAAGGCCTCGAAAGCCATTGTGTTGCTCAAGCTGAATGTACTGCGCCACCGACCGACCCGACTGCGTTAATAGCTCCAGCCGTTCACGTCTTTCGAGTAATCGAACAAACTCACGAAAATTGCTAATATCCTCATCGTCGACGGGCAAATCCAGGAAGTAGCCATGCTGTCGACGGTCGTAAGTTATGGATATATCGTAGTCGGTTCGGATGTCATTTATATCTCGCTCGACAGTGGCTAGCGACGTCTGCTCGATGTCATGATCCAGCAGGTACTTATGTAGTTGTATTAAAGACGGATAGGTGTAGGGCTTATCTAAGCAACGTATTAAATGTAGTTGACGGCGCAGTTTTGCGGAATCGTTCATAAAGGGATAGGTACGGAGTGAAACACCTCCCAACTTACTCAATGAAATGTTAACTAATTCATGTATTGATAGGACAATAAATATATATTTAGCAAACGGCTAGAGTGGACAAGTTCGCATTTGCAACTTGTCCACTCTAGCCTAATAGATTTCCCAATTTTATAAATCAGATTTTATTTACCATCAGGAGAAGTCCCTGCTCTTGGTAAAATGGAAAGTTACGGTCAGCACTGATCAGCGTCAGTTTCTCTGCCATGGCTTGACAAATAAGCAGGTGGTCAAATGGGTCTTTGTGAGTCGCCGGTGTTTGCAGGGTATACAACTGCTTAAGGTGTTTTGGCTTGACGGTTAATAGTCGAATGCCGTACTCGTCCTGCAATTCGAACAGAAGGCTGTCAATATCAGCCGGGAGGGTTAATTTGCCTGATTTGGCTTTAAGAATCAGTTCACGAATGCTTTCCGTACTGAAAAAGAACTCATTTGCTCCATCCTTTAACACCGTTTTGACCGCAGGATCAAGTTTGGGATTATCGGTCAGGACCCAGATGAGGATATGGGTGTCCAGCAAACACTTCATTACTTAGAAATGGTCTGCTTCAAATCTTCAGTCCAGCAATCGTCTTTCTCGACAATAACGCTTTTGTATTTCCCGAAGGCAGCCTTCAAGTTTGATTTCACTTTGGGCTTATCCACCACCGCTTTCGTATCCTTTATCCCCGTTTTCATAGTCATGCGCTTTTCTACTGCTAATATAACGTAAAATTGGCTTGCATCGTTGCCTTGAACTATTGAACCATATATTGCTAAGGGTCAAAGGTTTTGATAGCTCATCTTGCTTACCAACGGAATACCTTTTTGTTTAAGTGAGACAAGCGACTCCAATCTCGTTCAGAAAAATCTCGTTCCGAATCAAAACTCTGAACTATTAAAATGAACGGTTTTATTGGACACTAAAAAGCCCGTTTCCAAGTACTTACCTCTTACCCGGTTACCGTTCATTAAAACGTCCGAATAAAATCAGAAGGAGACAGCAACAGGACTACCAACGTTCCTCCTCAATCTCTTTAGCCAGTCGTCGATTAATATCTACTCTAGCAAACTCAAAGACAAAGATGGTTGTCCCCTGCTCCCGAGCAAATGGACTTCGAACTGAATCGGCAACATAGGCCGTCTTGAATAAAGGGCCACTTTCGATCAGTTCATTCGCTACAGGCCCGGCTTCTTTGATTCAATGAGATGGCTATATTTCCTGTCAAGTTCAAACCAGTTAATATAATCTGCATTGAAAGTAACCGCCTTGACGCCTTGACGCGTGTAATAGTTAATCGCCCCGGCCTGTCCATAATTGTCACATAGAACCAGTGTGGCTCGTTGATCGGGAGAATGAGTGTAAGCCGCATCCACCTTAGCGGCTAACTCCCGCCAGCCCAACATATCCGCAAAATCCTGCGGTAATGCATGCTCTTTTCCATCTTCCCAGCGCAAGAGCCCCAGTTTTTGATACCGCTCAGGATGCTGGGTGATTTCCTGCGGTGTTTTATTGGGAAACGCTACCTGATATACTGGAACAAACAACAGAATTGGAATGGCTATCAAGGCGGCTCGTAACCAAACCGATTGTAGCTTAACCGAAATAAACACAGCGCCAAACGCCAGGTAAACCGGGTAAATCCCGATCGCGTAATACCCTTTAGCCCGTAAAAAAGTGAAGGTTGCCAGCGTGAACAGGAGGGTGAAAAAGAAAGATCGGTAGGCTAAAAATGGCCTGTAAACAAGTAGTCCATATAATCCAGCGATGATAACAACCCAGGAGCCTATAAAGTACAGGAGTTGTTCTTTCAGGAAATCGGCCCGGTTTACCTTGACCAGTTGAGTCTGGGCCAGTAGCCTCATGTGGTGAATGACCGGAAATTCATGTTGGTATTGCCAGATCAGATTGGGCATGATCAATAAAAGGCTTACCCCCAGTGCTATATAAACGTGCCGATTGAGCAACAATCGACGCTGCTGGGTCAGCAGTAGAGCGGGAAAAAATCCGATAAGCAGAAAAATAATATTGTACTTATTGAAGAACCCGAGCGCAAAGACACCGGCAAAAACGTAGAGCCATTGCTTGTTTTGGGAATGGATGTAGTTGATCAAGATAAAGTACAGGGTAGTCCAGCACAAGACGTCGAAGGAGTTAGGCTGAAAAAGCTGGTTTAATCGTAATAAGACGGAGAAGACCAGACATGTGGCTGCTAGCACACAGGCAAATAAATTACCTTTCAACTCGTTTACCGTTTTCCAAACGATCAGGATGGTCAACGCCCCAAAGAAGGCCGGAAAAAATCGTACTGCCCAAGCCGAATTCCCAAGCCAGCGAATGATCAGGGCAGTCCAGGAAGTGAAGGGCGGTACTGACAAGTACCCCCAGGCAGGATGATTTGCCTGATCCAGGTGCAGATATTCATCCCGATGTAAATCATACTCGGGACTGATCAAAACATATTGTAAGAGAAACTTCAAGGCAATAAACCCCACCAAGATGGCCGACCTTTTCGTCATTGACTACGATCAATAAAGTTGTTATAAAAGTACGTTGTAATTGAAAAGCTAAGAGCGAATGAATTAACCAAGATACCCATTTGATTAGACAAATAGCTGCGCTGACCTTTGTTAAATTCACGCTAAGTTATTGATTAGGATAGAGGCTCGAAGCGCAGACCGATCACTGAACGTTTGATTAGGCTCTGATGAAAAGCTATAAATTTACACCAAGACTTTACTAAAATTTGTAGAATCGAACGACTATGGCCATATTGCAGTTATAGTAGTGAAAAAAGGCATTGTACTTCTATGGCATACGCAACCCTCTCTCCACAGACGGCGGTTTACACCCCCTACACTGTCATTGATAAATCCCGGCAAGGTATACTGCGAACAGAAGCCGATCAGGTAGCCCAGTTAGTCGGTTTGACCGATATTGAACTGGCTCGCATTCTGAACATGTCCGTACGAAACCTACACCGGCTCAAATCCGACGATAAACTAGCCCGAGACGCTTCTGAGAGGCTACTGTTGCTAACCAACTTGTTGCAACATGGGCTGGATGTCTTCGATGAGGACGTCCAGACACTAGCCGAATGGCTTCGTTCACCTATTCGTGAACTTAATACTCAATCCCCCTTGTCTCTTCTCGACACAACGACTGGGTTTGGCCTGGTGGATGATGTACTGGGACGCATTGAACACGGCATTGTCGGCTAGCTATCCTACTCCCTTGATGTTAACCGTTTATCGAACCGTCAAAGCAAAATACATCCAGGAACCATTGGCTACCGAAGGAGCCCGGTTATTTGGTGGCCGGTGGAACCCAAAGGGCTACCCTCTACTGTATACTACCTCCTCTCCTGCTCTGGCCTTGGTCGAATCGCTGGTGCACCAACCCCGGGTTAAGTACGAAAAGTTGCCTAAACTATTTTTGTTTACCCTGGAGGTGCCTGATGACTCGTTAACTACTTTGTCGCCGGACGACTTGCCTGCATACTGGCATGAAGAAAGTTACGAGAGGACCCAGTGGATTTTACGGGATTGGCTGAATGAGCCCACTAGCCTAGTGGTTGCTGTTCCCTCGGTGGTAGTGCCGATGTCCTATAACTATTTGCTTCATCCTGCTCATCCAGCTTTTAGCCAACTCCGGGTTCTCCATCAAGAGCCTTTTCCCATCGAACGTCGACTCTGGCAGCAAGACAATCCATAATTCATTTCAGTAGCAAACCGGTACGTAGTCAGTTGAGAGGGGACGCAAAATGTAACTTATATTAAAGGGTTGTGTAAACTAGTTCATTTCTAGTCGTTCACAAAAAGGGCAGTTATTATCATTAACTGAACGAGTTGTCATAAGCTGCAAAAATCGTTCAGAAAAACGTCCCATAATTCTCGGACAAGACAGGACGCTCACACGAAAATTTATACCATTCACTCAATCATCGTTATATACTTTCAAATAAATCATCACGTTTGTGCTGTCAAGTTGTCGACTGCTGAGACCGCGTTCGACAGGCCACCCGGCTCTACAAGATCGCTCGTCGGCTTATAGGCGACACGACCAGACCGCCGGAGCGGAAACATCCCGACAGAGTAAATTTTTAGTTTGCCATACGCTCTATCGACAGGTCAGATTTGGGATTTGCATTCAGCTTAACACTCGTTCGTCAGGCCACATGGGCGGCCCCGTTCACATTCGGCATAGAATTAGTTTGTTGTTGTATCATTCAAAAAAAAATTAGTATGATGACCTCAACTCGTTCAGGCGAAGCCTCTTGCAATGGTATCCAAATTCATTACGAAACGTTCGGAAAACCCGAAAACACGCCTATTTTGCTCATTATGGGGCTTGGGGCTCAATGTATTCTGTTTACCGAACAGTTCATCAACCCATTGGTCAAAGCCAATTATTATGTGGTTCGTTTTGACAACCGAGATATAGGGCTTTCAGAATGGATGAAAGCTTGGCGTGAAGACAAGCCTTATTCGCTCGCCGATATGGCAAAAGATACGCTGGAGCTTTTAGACTTTTTGACGATAAAAAAGACGCATGTCATTGGCGTTTCGATGGGCGGCATGATAGCCCAGGAATTTACGTTGGCTTATCCTAACAGGGTTTTGACATTAACCTCCATCATGTCATCGGGGGATACGCTCAGTCCGTCTGCCGGGTCATTGATGAAACTCCCCATGAGGAACGCATCAACAAGTGACAAGGAGGAGGTAGAAAACTATGTACAAATGTATAAAGGATTGGCTGGCAGTCGGTTTACGTATGATGAAGACGAATTTAGAAAGCTGTTTACCGAAGCCATTGTGAAACGAAAAGGGCAAAACCCCCAGGCCACGTATCATCAAATTTTTGCCATAGCGGCATCCGGGTCGAGATTGGGACGATTGCCGGGTATCAAAGTCCCGACCCTGATTTTGCATGGAACCGAGGACCTCCTGATACCACTCACTCCCGCCAACACATACGCCCCATTGATCCCAGGTGCTAAAATGGTGTGGATGGACGGTATTGGGCACGAGTTGCCCAACGGTATTTTGCCACAGGTGCATAAAGAGTTATTTGAGTTGTTTAAACGATAATGTGCATTCGTCAAGACTTAATCTGACAAACCGCTCCGCGTAGACGACTTTTCCGGCGGCAGGCCGCTCGCGCCGAAGGAGCGTTTTCAGCCTATCCCAAACGGGTGTGTAAAGGTATAAGTACGTACGTTTTTGAGCAGCTTGCTCACCATCAACACCTGTGAGTCTTGCTGGCCCGTCCAAGCAGTTCTTCCATTTTTGGGTCGCGTTTGGCAGACTGCGCGGCTCATCAGGCAACTTTTCGGCTTCTGTTTCGGGCTTTTGGTCGGCACAAAAAAACGCTCTGATCAAGTAGCTTTTAGGTTTTTTATTGGACTTGGCTGTGACAAAGGATCCAATTGCCCGGCTAACGTGAGTTCGATTGAGGGCGTCAGATGATTATATATACCTAAAAAATACGGGGAAAATACCCTATTTTAAGCACATTTGATTTCTTAATTTTAATTGGTTTTTTACGTTATTCGGCGAGTTTCGTGTAACAAGACAAACACCCCGACAGCAAAGGTCGCGGAATACTACAGCAACGCGAAATACGAACTGAGTCGCCTGCGCAGTGCATATTTTGTATTGACAATACGTCAATTAGCAAGTCGGCGCAATTTCGCCAGTAATAGCTTTTTAAAATACTTTACAAGATTAAAATCAATCCGTTTAGCGTATGCCTCCTACTCTAAGCATGGTTTTTGGTATAATTCTTGGCTATGTAATCGCAACGACAGTTGAAGCATTTTTGCATAAAAATATTCAACATGCAAGAAAAAAACTAAGAAGATTTTGGGAGTACCACAATTTTATAGGTGTATATTTCCTAAATGCTTATTTCTCACATCACATTATTCATCATGGAAAAACTTTTAAAAGAAACTTCACTACTCAGTTCAAAAATGAGGATGAAAAACAAAAATTGGACGATGAGTTAAAAAAAAAGGGCAAATTGGGGGATTTAATAATGAAGGAAAAGTATGGTACGTCTCTACACGGTATAGGAATAATAATGTTCAACTTACCGTTAATCCCTTTTGTAATTATTGTTTATTTATTTTTTAATAAATGAATATTCCTAGGTAGTATTCTTACATTTTTTACCTCATGCCTATTATCCATGTTTGTTCATAAATATATACACACACCCTATAAAATTGCTGTCGCACAGTCCCCTTATATTATTAGTTATCTCTTAAAAACGAAATATATGAAAGCTGTTATAAGAAATCATTTTATGCATCACCGATACCCTAATCATAATTTTAACCTTTTACTTGGTGGTGACTATTTATTGGGCTACCACAAAGTTCCTTCAAAAGAAGATAAAAGGGAAATGACAAAAATAGGAATTCCTTTAAATTAATTTAAGGTGCAGTTAAGGAATTAGAAATATATCCCTAACTCGTTTTATAACTATTTGGCAAACAACGCGTTAAATTAAACTTTATATTATTTCTCCGTAAGAATACTATTTTTTACTTAAACCCTTGTAACCTGTTTTAGAGATAAATCTTCTTGCATGATCGTATCTCTTGGACGGGAAGAATCACAAAAAATTATTTAATTCACTTTTGTAGAAAAGTCCTGTAAAACGGATTAACACAGGCAGAAAATTCAGGCGAATATATTGTTTATATAAGCGATTTTAAAATCTGTTTATTATGCACCTACTCCCAAAATTACTGGTCGGCGTGGTCGCACTGATACACGTCTACTTTCTGTGGCTGGAAATGTTTGGCTGGACGACCAAAGGTCGTGAGAAGTTCCAATCGAAAACGTTTTCGGCCGAATTGTTTGAACCAACCAAACCGCTGGCTGCCAACCAGGGGCTTTCCAACGGTTTCCTGGCGGCTGGCCTGATCTGGTCGCTGCTGATTGACGATGCTACCTGTGGTTTGAAGGTTGGCTATTTTTTTCTCGTATGCATTATTGTAGCGGGTATTTTTGGAGCCTGGACCGTTAAGCCAATTATTTTTTTTGTGCAGGCACTACCGGCTATTCTGACACTCCTGGCAGTAGTTTATTTGTGAATAGCTTATTCCCTCGAGTTTCGCCTTTGATAAGGATCCTGCTTGTGCTTTGGTATCTAAATCTGGCGGGACTACCCAACGGTCGCCAAACTTAGATATATCGGGTAAACTGAATAAGTGGCACAATACGTTCGCTGGAATTATATCTGCCTATAAACCTGAAGTTTACTACTTCCAAAAAACTCAATAATTGATAAGATTGAGCGAATCAAATCGCTTCGGCGATTTGATTTCGCAAACAGCAAGATGAAACATTTTAAGGGCTACAAATGCGAAATTGTCTCATAGCCTATCCTTGTCAATCAATCGACCTCACACGGGCTATTTTATTCTCAATTTAACAAACTGTTTTTATTATGGCTTTCCAGAAAATTATTTGTGGCCCGATCATTCGCAGAACCGAGACCAGGAAAGTTTCCGTCTGGGTCGCTTTTATGAGCCCGCAGCAGGTCACGCTCAAAATCTGGCAGGGCGATAACATTAAACATGCCGGCGATAACGAGTTGTTCACCAATGATGCTCCCATTCTGACATCAGTTTCGGGGCACACCCTGCAGTTCGGCGCAAAGCTTTACATCGCACTCCTTACCGCCGAAATATCGGTTCCGGGCCTGTTCCCGACCGAAGTTTACAGCTACAATATGGAGTTCAATGATATCGGTTCGCCCGAGGTATCTGATTTTCGAACTGATAAACTGTTAAAGACCGGGGCGACGGAAGGTGGCCGGAAGCAAGTGGCGATCGGCTATGAAGACGACACCCTGCCCTCCTTTGTGCTGCCGGGTATTTCTCCCGATAAACTGAATGTTGTCCACGGCTCCTGCAGAAAAATGCATGGCTTTGGTAACGATGCCCTGTCGCTGCTGGACGGAAAAATAAAGGCTACCCTCACAGATCCTTCCAAAAGGCCACAGGTTCTTTTTCTGACGGGCGATCAGATCTACGCAGATGAAGTGCCGGGAATGCTGCTTCGAAACCTGGGGGCTATGGATGGAAACGGGCTTTTCGGCGGTTTTGAAAAAATGAAGATCAAGGGTGATGACGGCACCGAAAAAGAGATAGAGTCAGACATTGTTTCCTACCCGCCTTTTTTAAGACAAAAACTGGTCAATAAATACGCAGGTTTTTCGAGCGTGGCTGCCGCCAACCACTTGTTGTCTTTTGAAGAATTTTGTGGTACCTATTTATACTATTGGAATATAAGATCCTGGAACAATGACCTCTACAACGAGATCAAGATTATCGCTGAGACGGTAACGGCAGCAGCAGCAGCAGCTGCGCCAGATAATAGCATTTTGGCAGACGCGCGGGAGGACAAAGTCAATGCGCTTGTGAATAAGTTCTTCGGAAGCCCGACAGACAACTGTCTAATCGACCTTATCCGTGAAACAGATGCGCCAAACCTGCGCGAGACCGATGCGTTCATTTTCAGTGACGACACCATTACCAAAGAGAAAATTCGCGATAATAATAGTCCGGAGTTCATCAAATGGGAAAAGGACACCAAACGTGCTTTGAAGAAAGAGGTCGTTGACATGGCCATCTTTTTTGCCAAGCTACCGGAAGTGAGCCGCGTCCTCGCTAATATTTCTACCTATATGATCCTGGACGATCACGAGGTAACGGATGATTTGTTCATCACGCAGAGATGGAACAACCAGGTTTTTTCCAAACCATTCGGTCGGGACATTATTAGAAATGCATTCATGGCCTATGCCATTTTTCAGGATTGGGGCAATGTGCCTGACGAATATCAGAAAGCGGTCGAACTGGATATTGATGAGCCAGTGGGCGAAGCCAGCGACAGGTCGAGGTTTATGTTGCTGGTCCGGGCATTTTGCTTTCGCTACGCCGAAAACGTCCAGCTAGGCGACATACGCACAGCCGTTATTGACAAGATGGAGACCATGCTTGGCCTAAGCGGCAGCGCCCCCACCCTGACCTGGAATTATAACGTAAAGCTGGGGGAATCTCTGGCGATTGTGCTCGACACGCGTACTCAACGTTTTTACCAAAGCCTCAACACCGTTCCCGAATTGATCTCTGAAGCAGGTCTCACCAATCAGTTGCAACACGTTGATGAAGACAATCCGGCCTTCATATTCATCATTTCTCCATGCCCCGTACTTGGCTTGCCGAATTTTGAAGAACTCGTGCAGCCTGCCGCCACCGCCATCATGGCGTTGACAGGCAACAGTGAAGCCAATCCGGGGATCATAGGCGGCCAGCTTGATTTTGATTACGAAGCCTGGGGTTTTAACGTGGTCGGTTTTGAGCGCCTGCTCGCAAAGCTGGATAATCTTAAACGTGTGGTGTTATTGTCGGGCGATGTGCATTATGGTGCCACCGCCGTGCTGGATTATTGGAAAGGCACCAGTGCAGAGCCTACCAGCCGGATTATCCAGCTTACTTCCAGCGCCTTAAAAAACGAGTGGCTTCCTAATGTAGTGATCCTGAAAAGTGCCATGGTTCAGCGCATACTGACCAGCTTTAATGAAAATCTGTCGAAGCTCGGCTGGCAAAACAAGATCGTCACCAGAAACGGCCCGGTAACACCCCGGAACAGGCAGCGACTTTTGGGCGTGACCACAACCATCCCAATCGAGGGATGGACACCCGGCGCTACATTGAGTCCAGAGCCGGATTTTCGCTGGCGCCTTAAAATCCTGAAAGATGAACGTAATCCGGTGACCGATTTTGTGACAGCGGAGATCAACCTGGCTGACCCTGGAAAAACGAAAGACGGATACTTTCAGGTCGTGCAGCGGCATCAGGATATGTTTATAAATGGCAAAACCCGGCGCATTGCCTGGAAGTCGAACATTGGGTTGATATCCTTTACTGCCGCCGGCGATAGCTGGAAATTGAAGCATGAACTGTTGGGGGGCGACCTGGTGTACGAAGTGCTGCTTGCAACCCCGCAAGCTGAGCAAGCCACACCGGTTTTGCCCTAATACCTGATTTTATTTTGTGCCTAAGACAAAATTACAATGGCCTCAGAAAACAGAGAAGAT
>CAXTJJ010000036.1:0-20194 GCA_964244155.1 uncultured Spirosoma sp. | reverse complement strand
CAACCCCCGATGGCATCGCGGGGGTTTCAAATGAGATCAACGGACAAATCAGTAGCGAAACAATGGCTAACGAACCCGTTGTCGATTTAATTAAATTAATTCTCATGAGGCAGTTGGTTTAAAGTCACTAAAAAATCCTATCAGTGACGGCCGCAAAGTAGCTGCATTCATCACAAATATAAGTAATAGTATTATTGCCTCATATATTTGTATTAAAGTATTTAAGAAGAATTTTGCCAATAATGAATTAATCAAACATCATACCAACTTTTTTATGCCTTCCATTTACGTTGACAAATTATTATTCTGCGGGAATGTCTAGCTAATACATTTTCGAAAAGTATTCTATACTTTTCCATTAGGTTGAAAATAAGTGGAAAGGATGAATACGGGAAAATAACGTATAAGGCATGCTAACTAGTATCTGATTGCAAAAACGCCCGTCAGAAACTGTTATCTTTGTTAGATTGTTTGTCATAGACTATGTTTGAGAATCTTCAGGATAAGTTAAATAAGGCCATTAAAACCTTAAAGGGACAAGGCCGTATTACCGAAATTAACGTTGCCGCGACGATTAAAGAAGTACGTCGCGCGCTAACCGACGCCGACGTTAACTACAGAGTAGCGAAGGACATCACAGATCGTATTCGCGATAAAGCACTCGATCGCAAGGTGCTCATTTCGGTAGAACCCGGACAACTGTTTGTCAAGATTGTTCAGGAAGAACTGACCGAGTTGATGGGGGGCGAAGCGCAGAGCATCAATATCAAGGGCGATCCGGCCGTTATGCTGATTGCGGGTTTGCAGGGGTCTGGTAAAACGACTTTCTCGGGTAAACTGGCTGCCTATCTGAAAAAACAGGGGCGTGGTGTGCTACTCGTAGCAGCCGATATCTACCGCCCAGCTGCTATCGACCAGTTGAAGGTACTGGGTGAACAAGTTGGTGTGGAAGTGTATGCTGAGCCGGAAAACAAAAATGCCGTTGAGATTGCAATGAACGGTATCGCCCAGGCCCGGAAGACCGGAAAGAAAATCGTTATTGTGGATACGGCGGGCCGTTTGGCCGTCGATGAAGCAATGATGCAGGAAATTGAAGCTTTAAAACGAGCTATTTCCCCTTCCGAAACCTTGTTTGTGGTCGATTCGATGACCGGACAGGATGCGGTCAACACAGCGAGGACGTTCAACGAGCGGCTTAATTTCGATGGTGTAGTCCTAACCAAACTCGACGGCGACGCGCGGGGCGGGGCGGCTTTGTCCATCAAAACGGTCGTTAACAAGCCTATCAAGTTCATTAGCACGGGCGAGAAGATGGAAGCCCTGGATGTGTTCTATCCAGATCGGATGGCGAGCCGGATTCTGGGCATGGGCGACGTGATTTCGCTGGTAGAGCGGGCACAACAGGCGTTTGACGAGGACGAAGCCAAACGCATTAATGCCAAAATGCGTAAGAATCAGTTCGACTTCGACGATTTCCTGTCGCAGTTGCAACAGATCAAAAAAATGGGTAACGTCAAAGACCTGCTCGGGATGATTCCGGGTATGGGAAAGATGGTTAAAGACCTGGATATCGATAACGATTCATTCAAACCGATTGAAGCGATCATCAGCTCCATGACGCCCAAAGAACGTAGCCGTCCCGATATCATTGACGGAAGCCGCAAAAAACGCATTGCAGCCGGTAGCGGCACGAATATCACGCAGGTAAACAATCTGCTGAAGCAATTCGATGAGATGCGCAAGATGATGAAGAAAATGAACACCATGCAGGCATCGGGTAAGATGAACAAGATGATGCGGTAAACGGTATATGGTTTATGGTATACGGTTGGCTGACGCGCCAATGATTTTGCGTTAGCCAACCGTATCTCGTATACTATAAACTGATACTTTTTACAAATCCAGGTAATACCGACGACGGGACGGCTCGAATCGTTCAATGGCATACCGGAGCGTTGTCCGAGGCATTTTCTTGACGTGATCGTGTAGAAACTCTTCCAGCGCGTCAGCATTACGCTTACCTACTTCCCTGAGCATCCAGCCAATAGCCTTGTGAATAAGATCGTGTTTGTGCGGTAGTAGTATCTCCGCAATAGCAAATGTATCGCCAAACTGTCCTAGTCGGATAAGCGCTAACGTTGAGACAACGGCTATGCGCTGGCTCCACAGGTTCGTTTCCTGAACCAACTCATAAAGAACTGAATTATCGCCACTTAGGGCAATATATCGTCCAATGATGTGGGGGCACGTAACATCGACTAAATCCCAATTGTTGATATAGGCTCGGTTCGCCAGGTAGTACTCCCGTATGGCTGCCTGCTGTGTAGTACTTGCTTTTCGGTACTGGTTGACCCAAATAAGCAGACCAACCATTCGACATTCATGGAAGGAATCCTGGACCAATTTTTCTACTTCGCTTAACGAGAGGCTTGCATATTGCTTGGCAATGATGTGTTGCTGTGGCATACTAAGGCCCAGGAACTGGTCTCCCTCTCCATATTGACCGGGACCAGTATTGAAAAAACGAGCTACCAAAACAGCCCGCTCGGGTTGAGTTGAAGCCATCAGGGAGTTTCTTACGTCGATAGAGGTCAATTCCATAAGGGCAAAATAAAAGGCAGAGATTCTGCTGAATCTCTGCCCGGTAAATGTACCTATTTAGTATACCCGATCAATCATTTAGCTTCGAACGAACAAACTCTTGCTCGGACAGCATCGGGAGTGAATACAGCATTGTTTTATTGCGCTCAAAGGTCGGTCGGTCCAGATCGGCGGCCAGATACTGCCCTTTAACAAATGCTTCGACCATTCGCTTAATTATGTCGGCATCGCTTGGACGCTCTTCATCATCGAAGAACAGGACATCGGCATCCTCATGAAACGGCCGGATAATACCCGGTATTTCCGGACGGATTATGGTTGTCCCGTTATAACCAGTTGGCGTTTGCTTGTCATCCGATTTAACACTTAATCCTACAGGGTTTGGGTCAATTTCGTCGCCATCAGCGTCAACCAGCACTAACTCTTCTTTAGGTTCTTCCTGTTCCAGAACAGATTCGGGTAGTTCATCAGGGGCTACTTCGGCTTCAACCGGATTGTCGTGAACCGTTGTATCTTTAAGCTGGTCCATCAGGGTGGTCGTTCCATCGAAACCAGCCGCAATGATCGTTACCCGCAAACTTTCACCAAGGTTATCGTCCGTAATGGCACCGAACTTGAACATCTTGGCCTCGCTCTGAATTTTCTTCGCCACATGCTCCGAGATAGCCATTTGCTCTTTCAAGCGCATGGCGTGTTCCTTACTCGACGAGATGGTTAACAGAATCCGTTTCGCACCACGAATGTCATGGTCGTTGAGCAGAGGTGAGTTCAGCGCAGCTTCAATGGCCTTGATAGCTCGATCTTCACCCCCAATCTCTGCCGAACCCATTACCGACTGGCCAGCCTGTTCGAGTACTTTCTTAACGTCGGCAAAGTCAGCGTTGATATCGCCCTGCGTTGTGATGATTTCGGCAATACTTTTTACGGCATTGGCCAGTACATCATCGGCATGAGCATAGGCTTCTGTCCAGGTTAGCTCGCTGTACAGTTCGGCCAGTTTGTCGTTTAGTACGACGAGTACGGTATCGCAACTTTTCTTAAGTTTTTCGATACCCTCGCGAGCCTGCTCTTTCTTGTCTGTACCTTCGTACCAGTAGGGAGCTGTTACGACTGCTACAGTAAGCAAGCCCATTTCACGCGCTACTTCGGCTACTACAGGTGCCGCACCCGTACCCGTACCGCCACCCATACCCGCCGTAATGAACACCATTTTGGTAGGCGGGGCCAATAGATTCCGAATCTCGTCAATGCTGGCACGAGCCGCATCTTCACCCGCCTTGGCTTCTGTGCCTGCTCCCAATCCATCACCTAGTTGCAGCTTGGTAGGTACAGGGTTATTCATAAGGGCCTGACGGTCGGTATTGCACACCGCAAAACTCACATCCTGCATTTTTAATTTGTGCATGTGTTTGACGGCATTCCCGCCCATGCCGCCCACGCCGACAACCTTAATTATAATTGGGTTGTCGTCTGGAAGTTCGAATCTATAGCCCTGACTATTCATCGTGTGGGTATATGGTGTCTGTTCGTTGTGAAAAACTGCCTTATTGCCATTTGTCCGGTATCAAGCCGGTTCGATACGCCAATCAGTACGTATCAGTTTCATTCCCTCGCGTTGGCTGAAGGGCTTCTTTAAGCTTATCAAACCAACTCTTTTTAGGTTCTGGTTCCGGCACCTTAACGCTTGCAGGCTGCTTGCTTGTTGTGCCTGCTGGTATGTAAGGCGGCCGAATAGGCCCTATAGGTTGTTCATCTTCCTTATAAGCCCGGTTGGGATCACTGATAAACGAGATTCGGTTATCAATCGTTTTGTAACCTGCCCATACTAAGCCAACCGCTGTTGCATAAGCCGGGTCGCCCACTAAGTCAGCGCGGCCATTGGGTTCAAGATGTTCTGGATACCCCACACGAACCTCTTCTACACCCGTTACCCGCCCAAATATATGTTCAACGCCTGGAATCAGGGCTGAGCCACCAGTCAGCACGATGCCACCCAGTAGTTTACCGTCATAACCCGAGCGAATGATTTCGGCCTGGACCAGGGCTGCAATTTCACGTAAGCGGTCTTCAATAATGACTGCTACATTCTTTAGAAGAACATCTTTAGGCTTTCGGTTGCTTAGCCCCGGTACGGCTACTACCTCGTTGAGGTTATATTCGTTTGGGTTAGCGCTGCCAAATTTTTTCTTGAGAAGTTCAGCCTGATTGGGGAGAATTTTACAACCTGCCTGAATATCAGACGTCAGGCTGTTTCCTGCCCAGGGGAACACGGCTACGTGGCGTAATACATTCCGGTAGTAAATGGCCATTTCCGTTGTGCCGCCCCCTATGTCTACCAGCGCAACACCAGCATATTTTTCTTCATCTGTTAAAACGGCCAAGCCCGATGCCAGTGCCGACAGCATCATGGTATCCTGCGCCAGATTGTTGCGCAAAATGCACTTACGAATGTTTCGTGCTGCGTTGGCCTGAGCCGTAATGAGTTGAAAATCGGCGCCTAGTTTAACCCCATTCCGACCCACGGGCTGATTAACACTCGTTTCATTATCGACCACAAAATCCATTGGCAGCACATGGATAATCTCCTTGTCGGCCGGAATTGAGGTACGATACATATCGTTGAGCAGGTGGTCGATGTCTTCCGTTTGCACTTCATCGCCTGAAGACGAACGCGTTATGCTTCCGCTTGACTTAACCGACGTAACATGCGAACCGCTAAAACTAACATTGACCAGGTGAATGTTTAGGTTCGACTGGTTCGATGCGTCAGCTACTGCACGTTTGATGGCATTCACCGTATTATTGACATTCACGACGGAGCCCTTTGCTACACCATCTGTCAAATTTGTTTCGCCCACACCCAATACCTCGAGTGTTTCCTGTTCTTTGTTATTTCGAATCAGTCGTCCGGCAACGGCACATACTTTTGTACTGCCAATGTCCAGACCCACCACTATTTTCTCGTCCATGCCCGTTGGTGTCATTCGCAAACTATTTGATTTCGATATTGAACGTTTACCCGACTGTAGCGATCCCAGCCTTTGGCTGGCAATACGTCTGTATAAACTAGTTTCAATTTCTTGAATTTTTCATCTAATTCAGTAGGTAAACCGAACTCAATTTTGTGGTTTCCCATTGCTGGCCACATGGTTATTTCGCCCCGTTCATCTACCGACAATTCGGTAATTTGTGCCCGCCAAAACGGATCATCGTGAATTCGTTTCAATAAATCAAGCAACGCCCGATTTCGATTATTCGCCAACGAACGATTTGTGGCAAAATAATTGCCTGTTAAAATGGGTACGCGAGCCGAATAATTCATTGAGACTGGAAAAAAACGACCTTCTTCACTTACGTACTGTCCCGAAACACTCCTTACACCATCACCGGAAGGCATTAGGCGAGCTAATGGACGAGGCTGCTCAATCACGACGAGTAAGTTACCTGGTAAGTCACGGAATACCTGGCATTTTTTTACTAATCCATGCCTTTGTAGCCTGTTTTCCAATTTGTGAAGATCAATATTGTCGAAATCTTCACCAATAACAGGATCGGCTCCCTCGTTTGTCAGATATCCCATTACATCCCGGCGAGTTAGAAACCGATGCCCATCAACCTCATCCAGCCTGACAACCACCGCTCGCACGTGTTTTTGGCCGTGCTGGATTTCAGTAAAGGCAATCAATCCCAACAGACAAAAAACACCGCCAACCGAGAGTAACCACTTTTTGGATGATTTAAAGGTAGAAAACATCTGTAAATAAGCTGGATTGTTGTTGAGATATATTTATCTATTGGTCTATAAGTATATTTTTTAAAGGTACGAGTAATTGGTCAATATCACCTGCACCAATGGTGACAAGAAGTGATGGTCTCCCTTCTCGCACAACGTCCAGTAATTCGGCTTTGGTGCATTTTTTCTTTGTTTTCGAGTGTACGTCCCGAAAAATCAAGTCAGATGTGACACCTTCCATGGGTAATTCACGAGCTGGATAAATATCCAGAAGAATGACATGGTCAGCTAATGATAAACTTTCGGCGAAACCTTCGGCAAAATCGCGGGTACGGCTGAACAAATGTGGCTGAAAGACCGCTGTTAATTCGCGATCTGGATAAAGAGCTTTTACTGATGACAAAAATGCCTGCACTTCGGCCGGGTGGTGTGCATAATCATCAATGAATACAGTAGCCTCTGTTTTTAAAATGTACTCAAACCGCCTGCGAACGCCCCGGTAACTGGTCAACGCCGACCGAACTGCTTCTGGGGATACACCAACCTCCAGCGCCACCGCCCCAGCCGCTACTGCATTTTCGACATTATGAAAGCCAGGTACGATCAAGTGAATATCGGTGATAACTCCATTTGGATAAACCAGATCAAAGATGAACGTAGCCTGTTCGATCCGTAAATTCTGGCTGTAGTAATCTCCCTCCTTTAATGAATACGGCCGAACGACAGCTTTTGTTTTATCCGCCAGCGATAAACCCTGTTTCATGAACAATACCCCATCCGGCTCAATTTGACCAACAAACTTACTAAATGACTCAAGCACAGCATCGTGGGCTCCATAAATATCCAAATGGTCAGCATCGGTGGAGGTGACGATAGCATACTTTGGAAAAAGTGTCAGGAAAGAGCGGTCAAACTCATCGGCTTCAACAACACAAACGACCGACTTGAGGTTGTCGGCAGGCTGGTTGAGCAGGAAATTGGTGCCGTAATTATTGGTGATCCCACCCAGAAAGGCCGCACAGTTTACACCCGCATCGCGCAGAATATGTGCCACCATCGACGATGTAGTGGTTTTGCCATGTGTGCCGGCAACGCCAATCGTTGTCATTTGGCCAGCCAGTAAGCCTAATACCTGAGAGCGTTTTTGTAAGGTGAAACCCTGTTCGGTCAGATAGATGTATTCGGTATGATTTTTTGGGACGGCAGGCGTAAAAATTACCAGCGTTTGGTTCGGGTTTTCCCGAAATTCAGCCGGAATCTGCTCAATGGCGTCTGTAAAGTGAATCATCATACCTTCTGCCTGAAGGGCTTCCGTCAGTGCGGTGGGCGTCTTATCATATCCGGCTACAGCATAGCCATTAACCTGAAACCATCGAGCCAGCGCACTCATGCCGATGCCGCCGATGCCAAGAAAATAAATGTATTTGAATGAATCTAATGTCATTGTTGAGGGAGGAAAGGGAGGAAGCAGAAGAGGAGAAAGGAGGAAAGTTTGCCGTCAATCAACCTTTTTCCGTTCCTCTCTTTCCTCCGTTCTCCTTATTTCGTTAATTTAATTACTTCGTTGGCAATATCACGAGCTGCGTTCGGTTTGGCCAGCGTTTTTATTTGCTGGCTCAATTGTAATTGCTGAGCTGAATTCGTCAATAAATTCAAGGCCGCCGTGACAAGTTCTTCGCGGGCAGTTCGGTCATTGACGAGTAGCGCGGCATTATGCTCTACCAAACTCATCGCATTTTTAGTTTGATGGTCTTCGGCGGCTGTCGGCAGCGGTACTAAAATGGCCGGACGGCCTACTAAACATAATTCGGATACAGACAACGCGCCTGCTCGCGATACGACCGAATCGGCAACGGCATAGGCTTTGTCCATTTCATAAATGAAATCATAGGCTTTGACCAGGGCTGACCCCGTTTTCGCAATGGCTGTTCGGGCTCGTTCGATAAATGCAGGTCCCGTTTGCCAAATCACCTGCACACCCGCATCGACAAAGCGTTGTAAGCCCCCTTCTATGCTCTCATTTATGGTTCGCGCTCCCTGACTGCCGCCAATGATGAGCAGCGTAGGACGAGTGCTTTCCAGGTCGAACAATTTACGGCCGGCTTCCACTTGCTGGCTGGCAAACTGAATATCACTGCGAACGGGATTTCCCGTCATCTTAATCTTCTCCGCCGGGAAAAATGCATCCATACCCGGATAGGCCACACAAATGCGTTTTGCCCAGCGAGCCAGTACTTTGTTAGTCAAACCCGCGTAGGAGTTCTGTTCCTGAATGAGGGTGGGAATGCCTTTCAACGAAGCGGCTAACAGGAGCGGACCACTAGCATAACCGCCCACGCCTACAGCTGCATCAGGTCGAAAATCACGAACAATTCGCTGGGCCCGAATCAGGCTCCGGCCTAATTTGACCGGAAAGGCTATATTCGAGAGCGTCAGTTCGCGCTTGATTCCAACAACTGGTAAGCCCACAATAGTATAGCCCGCACGAGGCACTTTCTCCATTTCCATCTTACCCTCGGCTCCAACGAACAGAATCTCTGTTGTTGGGTCAATTGCCTTGAGTTCGTTGGCAATAGCAATAGCTGGGTAAATATGTCCCCCCGTACCGCCCCCACTAATAATTACGTTCATTCAAATGCTGGTATTAGGTTTCTGGTATACGGTTTTCGGTTTATAGCTTCTGGTTTTACGGTGAGTTAGCCTTAGGGAGAACTCTTGCCGAAAACAATAGACCATATATCCCCTTAAATCTTACTTTCGTCGGCTTCGTCCCGACTGACACTCAACACAATGCCGATGGCTAATCCTGTGAATATGAGCGAAGTTCCTCCCATACTTAGCAAAGGTAGCGGTTGACCCGTCACAGGAGCCAAGCCAATGGCTACACAAATACTGGCAAAAGCCTGAAAGACAATACTAAATGTCAAACCCGCCGATAACAGTCCTCCAAAAGGGCGGGTGGCCTTTTGGAGGGTTTTCATACCTCGCCACAAAAACCAGATGTAGGCCAGCACGACAGGAATACCTCCGAACAGCAGCCCATATTCCTCAACGATAATGGCATAAATGAAGTCGGAAAATGGATTCGGCAGGGTATTCCGCTGGTGGCTGTTACCTGGCCCCTGACCTGTTACTCCTCCATTTGCCAGTGCGATATAGGATTGCTCGACCTGATAAAAGATCGTGTCTGAACTCATGAAGTTCTTAACCCGGTTCGAGGCCGTACCGAAGCGTTGTCCTGCCGCCAGGGCTATACCCCCGAACACAACACACACAGCAATCATATAGCCCAGATAGCGTACCGGAACGCGGCCGATGTACATCAGCAAAAAACAGGTTGCCCCCAGTAGTAGTGCCGTTGAGGTATTTGACAGAATGATAAGCGAGCAAATGACCCCAATCCATAGAATCAGATTGAACAAGACAATTGGGTCGCTCATAAACCGCTGCCGCTTGGCCAGCATGGCGGCCAGATTGGAGATAAGCGCCAGTTTGGCTAAATCGGACGGCTGGAACGTCTGGTTAATAATCGGAATGGTTACCCAGCGTGAGGCATCGTTCAGAGTTGACCCTTTAAAAAACGCCCACAGCAATAGAGGAATAGAAAGCCATAAGCCAAACTTCGACAGTCGGGCATAGTAGACATAATTGATCTTATGGGCAAAATAGGTACAGGCTAGTCCAATGAGCAGGAGTGACCCGTGTTTGAGCAGGAAGACTTCGGTGTTTCCGTCGAGTTCCCGAAATGCCTTCGTACCGGTCGCACTGTATACGACCAGAACACTCATAATGGATAAATAAAGCACAATCCACCAAATCTGGCGATCCCCTTTGAGGTGTGTACGGATCCAGTCGCGAAGAAACATGTTTTTTGATATATGTTATATGATGTAGGATATATTATGGATGGTGCAAGATAGCTGGCCACGAAAGCAATACATCCTACATCATACATCATACATCTTTCTTATGGCTTCTTTAAACTGGTTGCCTCGATCTTCGTAATTTTTGAAAAGATCGAAGCTTGCACAGGCGGGTGATAACAAGACAACATCGCCGGGTTGTCCCCATTCGAGTCCTTTTGCGATGGCGTCAGCTACATCCTGCGTTTCATAGATTGACGAAATTTTACTGCCGAAGTAATCTACTAATTTATGGTTATCTACACCTAAACAAATCAGTGCTTTTACTTTCCGGCTCACCAACTCGTCCAACTGGCTGTAATCATTTCCTTTATCCAGGCCACCGGCTATCCAGATTGTGGGTGCGTCCATACTCGACAGAGCATAAAAAACCGAGTCTACATTTGTAGCTTTCGAGTCATTAATGAACTGAATCCCGTCAATGCTTCCGGCGGGTTCGAGTCGATGGGCTGCATTCTGGAAGGTTGTCAATCCAGCTTCAATAGATTCATTGATAATCCCTACCGATTGCGCTGCCAGTATGGCCGCCAGCATATTTATGGCATTGTGCGGTCCCCGTAAGGGTGTATCGCTTTGGGCCATAGTGAAGGAGTAATTTTTAGTCTTCGTAATTAGTTGTCCATTAGACAGGTAGCCGCCTGTCGAGGGGGCTGTTCGTAGGGAAATGGGAAGTTGGTGTATGTTTGGTTGCCGTTTCACCAACTCATCCAGAATGGGTTGGCTTTCCATAAAGTAGATGAAGTCGTCTTCAGGGCGTGCGTTCTGTAGGATCCTGAATTTTGACTCTACATAATTCTGAAAGTTATAGTTGTAACGATCCAGGTGATCAGGCGTGATGTTGAGCAGCACCATCACATCGAGGTGCGTATCATACATATCGTCTAACTGAAAGCTACTCAGTTCCAGTACAAAATAGTCGAAGGTATCGGCAATGACTTGCTCTGCAAAGCTATCGCCAATATTGCCCGCCAGGCCAACATTCAACCCTGCTGTTTTAAGGAGGTGATGGATTAGAAGTGTGGTCGTTGTTTTGCCATTGCTACCGGTTATCCCAATAAGTTTCGCGTTGGTATATCGGGCGGCAAATTCAATTTCCGAGATAACAGGCGTGCCTTGAGTCCGCAGTTTTTGTACCAGTGGAACAGTTGACGGAATGCCGGGACTTTTTACGACTTGATTCGCCGTTAAGATGCGCTCTTCGGTATGTTGCCCCTCTTCAAACGGAATACCTGCCGCCCGAAGGGTAGCTCGATACTCTTCCTTGAGGGTTGCTCTATCGGAGAGAAAAACCTCAAAACCTTTTGCCTGAGCCAGCAAAGCTGCGCCAACACCGCTTTCGCCCCCACCAAGAATGACTAATTTCTGAACTGACATACTTAATTCATACAATTGGCAAAATAGAGCATAAATGAAGAAGCCCTGACCATAGCCAGGGCTCTTTGTATAAAATTTTCTAAATAAGCTTTATTCTTTAGGAGCCATTGAATTCGATAAGCGGGCACGATTGGCTACTTTAACGATCATAAAAATAACCCAGGCAATAAGAATAAACTGAATAAACGTGTTCAGAAAGTTACCATAGCGGATTGCCACCTCGGGTGCTGTTCCAGCGGCTTCTTTCAGCACAATTTTCAGCTGACTAAAGTCAGTCCCGACCAGTAGAAGCCCAAGTATCGGATTAATAATGTCTTCAACGAAGGAACTTATAATTTTACCGAAAGCTGCGCCAATAATGACACCAACGGCTAAATCAACTACATTTCCCTGTGCAATGAATGTACGAAATTCGTTCAACATAAGATTTGTGTTTAGGTGAGACAATAAAAAAACCAGGTAAAGACTATTAGCTATAAGTGATGCCTTTGGAATAGCCGCTTATGATGGCTGTTATTTCTTTCTGAAAGAACTTATATTGTAAGACAGGCCAATTGCGAGTGTTTGCTGAATTTGTAGGGACGAACTGAAGTCCTTATTATAAAGTGCAATAAGACCCAGCGTCGTATTGAGGTAGCGGGTAACTTTAGCCGTCAGGGTGAGGTCGAGCCGATGGTTAATATTGTCTAATTGGGCATATTGTGCGAATAGCTGATAACGTAGATTCAAGGATACATTTTCACTTAAGTTACGATTCAATGCCGCCTGCAACTGAAACGCCAGCCATTCTAAGCGAAGGCTTTTCCCCGGGTCCACTCCATACGCTTTTTGCGTTGGGTCAGGTACATAATTACCGGTTGCAGCATCTTGGCGTACGCGTACACTTTGGTCGGCCAGGAACGTGAAACGAGGAGCGAAAGGGCTTATCCGCAGGGCAAACCAATCATTGGGTTTATAAGCTATACCGGTAGAAAGTGTGAGTTGGGCAGGAGCGAAAAAATTGGATACTTTCAAACTGGTTTGTTCGGTTGGTAGTTTATCGTAGCGATAACCGGCCGCAAAAAATGTGTTAAAAGTTCCGGAAACGAATAAATCCCACTTGGGAGCTACTTTATGACCCAACACAGAAATAATCATGATCTGGTCGGCCGCTTTACGTGTGTTGCCTAACTGAGTAACATAGCCTAACTGAAGGTCGGCGGTATTGTCCCAAGAGGTTTTTCCTTTCTCATACAGGGCACGAGCCGTAATAACTCCACCAATGGCAATGGAATTGACACCCCCGCCCGACCAGTTGCTGAACGATGCCTGGTTGAAATTAACTCCACCACTAAACGAACGTTGCCAGTATGATGTATCAATTTTTACAGATATGGTATCCTTGAAATTGGTTGTCGTTCGTGTTGAATCTTGGGCTATAGCTTGGTTTAAGCATAGTAAGCCTATTAGTGTGTACAGGACTGCTTTCATGTGTAGTTGGAATGAAAAAATTACACTAGGTTATTATACTGACTGTATATCAGTTGCTAGGTTGAAAGATTTCTACCTTTTTGGTTTGTAGTGCCTGTAATGGAATAACGGTTGTTGTATCACCAGTTCGAAGGGTCAATGACAAAGAGTCGATCTTCAGAATTTCACCCTTTACCTCATCTATCTGGATTGTCTGACCTTCTTTGTATTTATTTTTTGTGTAGAAGGACGACAGAATATTTGCCATCAGGTCTCGCGAAGCGAAGCCATACCCAGCAGCAAAAGCGAAGATGATTCCACCGATAATGAGGTTAAAACTTGATTCGAGCAGCTCTGTATTGATGCCTGCCTGCCCAAGTGCACTAATGATGGTAACTGTAATGAAAAAGGTAAAGACAATCATGCTTAGTAAGCGTCCGGACTCAATTTTAAACGATTTGCATATACTTACTACGGCTTCTCGTAAGGTATCTGCCAGCAAAACCCCTACTTGTAGCATGATGGCAGCCGCAATTAGTTTAGGGATAAAGTTCACCAGCGAGGAAACCATATCAGTGATTGCTGCCACGCCCAGCGTCTCGGTAGCTGCTGTGATGAAGACCAGCAGAATGAAATAATAAAGAACTTTGGCAATGATGCCGCTTAGCTTAATTTCGGTCTTAAGCTGTTTAATAATACTTATTTCATTAAGCCGGTCCCCAATTTTATCGAATCCCACTCTGTCCAAAATCCGGTGAACGACAAAAGCTGTCAGTTTAGCCACGCCAATCCCAATCAGCAGAATAACGAGTGCGCCCATAATCCGGGGCACAAATTCAATAAATTGGTCGATAAGAGTCTGAAACGTATTTTGTAAAATCTCGGCCAGATTAGGGAGCTTTTTCATAGGGAAGAATTTGTGTCATCAGCTATTAGTTGGGACGGACTCGCCATTACAGAAGCCAATCCAACTAAATCACCGATATAGATTTCAACAATAGTGATCGCGTTTCTTATGAGATCAATCTCGCTGACCAGCTCATTTTTTAAATGGGGAGGGCAGGTGGCATCCGATATGAGTTCTTTAAACGGATTTGGCGTTTCCATAACCTATATTAGCGAAAGGGCCAGCGAAAAGACAGAGCCGCTTTGATGGCTACGAGTAACCAGAATACACCCCCTTCCAGGTAGTGCTTACGTAGTTTATCCCGCGAGCGTTTAAGCCGCATTTTTACAGCACTCTCTGTTAGTCCACTTATATTGGCAATATCACGAATGCTGATATCGTCCTGATATTTCATCAGCAGTATGCTCTGCTCGTCGGGCGGAAGTTGATGAAGCGCCCGCTCCATTTGGGTAGCTTCCATTTCAGCCATCTCAGCTAATCCATCCTCCGTATCGACATCCAGGCGTTCCCAGCCATCATCCATGTAGACTTCCCGCCGTAGCTGTTGCGACCTTATTTGGTCTGTGCAATAATTGTATGTAATGGAGTACAGCCAGGTAGAAAATTTAGCCTGCTCTCGATAACTGCTGAGTTTAACGACCAATTTTAAAAAAATGTCGTGCGTTAGATCCTCCGCGCGAACCGGATCTTTTGTAAACGACAGGCATTTCCGATATACTTTATCGCAATAGCGCTCGTAGAGCCGCTCAAAATAGATGTTCTTTTGTGTTTCGACGTATAAGCGAACTAGCTCCTCGTCTGAAATATGCTCCATTTTATACGGTGGTGGTTGATAAGACCCGGAAAGTTGGCAAAAGTAACAGCCCCTACAGAGTCACTTTTTAAAAATGGCAATTGGTGGGTATAGTCAGATCAGTAGATTGACCTATTATTTTAACAACCTATATGGCTGGTATAAACAAAGTCACGCTAAATGAGTAAAAGTACTTATTGACAATAAGCTTTATCAATTGATTATAAGATACATAGAGATTCCAGCTATTTGGTTTCCCTTCAAACAAAGGTATCAGCATTACCTTACAAAATAGTAAGTAAGTATAGATTATTTATAGGCCTACTACTGAAATATATATATACTAACCATATATTAGTATGTAAAAAAAAGCCCGGCTGGAAAGCCGGGCTTTTTTTTTACATACTAAATTGTATTAACCGATAGAAACCCGCTTGAAGGCGTTTACGGTTAATCCTTTACTTGTCTTGTCTAATAATTGGGCGATTGTTACTGAGTTATCCTTTACAAATTCCTGATTCAACAAGGTGTTGTCTTTATAGAATTTGTTCAGTTTACCCATTGCAATCTTTTCGAGCATTGCTTCCGGCTTACCTTCCTGGCGAGCCTGTTCTTTGCCGATTTCGATTTCACGCTGTACAATTGTAGCATCAACGCCATCTTTATCCAGAGCAACTGGCTTCATGGCTGCAATTTGCATGGCGATGTCTTTGCCTACCTCGGTAACATCAGTACCGTTTGTATTTACCAGGCCAACCAATACGCCAAGTTTGCCATTCGAGTGAATGTACGATACAACTTTGTCGGCAGATACGGTTTCAAAGGAAGCTACGTCGACTTTCTCACCAATTTTACCCATCAGGTCTGTAATATGATCCTGGAGGGAACGACCATCAGCTTGAGGAGTCGCTAAAAGTGACGCTTTGTCTGTAGCTTCAGTGGCAACGGCTGTACTCAGAACGGTCATAGCCAAATTTTGAAAATCGGCAACTTTCGAAACAGGTTCGGTTTCGCAGGCAAGCGCGATTACTTTACCACTTTTGCCATCGGGGCTAACATGGGCCAGTACAATACCTTCGGCCGTAGTGTTGTCCGCCCGTTTATCAGCTATTTTTTGACCCTGTTTGCGCAGAATCTCTTTTGCTTTGTCAAAGTCGCCATCGGCTTCGGTGAGGGCTTTTTTACAGTCCATCATGCCGGCTCCGGTCTCTTGCCGAAGTTTGTTTACGTCAGCAGCAGTAATTGCCATACTAATAGGTGGTTGTATAATTAGATTGCCAAAAAATGTTTGGTACTCAGGGAGTTGTACTCTTAAATGGAATAGCCCATAGCGGCTGGCTACGGGCTATTTTTCTGAAGTTATAAAGTTGGTAAGTCAATAAGTCGGTAAGTTAATCAGCTGAAATGTTGTAGAATCTTTCTACCTATACAAACTTATTAACTTACTGACTTATCGACTTACTGACTCTATTATGCTTCCTGCTCGTCTTCAGCTACAGCAGCTGGGGCAGAAGTCGCTTCGGGCTGCGATTCACCTTCGGCTTTCGCCTGGGCAAGATCTTCAGAACGCTTTGCTTCTTCTTCTTCCTGAACGCGCTGATCGTCTTTATCCTGTTTCCGCTCCATCAGACCTTCTTCGATGGCCTTACCGATAGCAAGCGTAATCAGCGAAATTGACTTGTATGCATCGTCATTAGCTGGAATCGCGAAGTCCACTTCTTCTGGATTCGAGTTCGTATCGCACATGGCAAACACGGGGATACCCAGACGGTGCGCTTCGGCAACAGCAATGTGTTCACGTTTTACGTCAACAACGAATAGAGCCGCTGGTAGACGAGTCAGGTCGGCAATACCGCCCAATACGCGCTCCAGTTTTTCTTTATCACGGCTGCGGGTCAAACGCTCACGCTTGGCAATGCTCTTAACGGTCTCCTCGTCTTTCAGCATTTTGTCCAGCGTTTGCATTTTCTTCAGCGACTTGCGGATCGTAGCGAAGTTCGTTAACATACCGCCCTGCCAGCGATCGGTCACGTAAGGCATTTTCAGGCGACGTGCTTCTTCCGAAACGATTTCCTGAGCCTGTTTCTTCGTTGCCACAAACATCACTTTACGGCCTGAGCGAACAATACCTTTAATGGCATTAGCCGCTTCGTCCAGTGCAGCAACCGTTTTGTTGAGGTCAATGATGTGGATGCCGTTCTTCTCCATGAAGATGTACGGAGCCATCCGGGGATCCCATTTACGCGTAAGGTGACCAAAGTGTACACCAGCGTCTAGGAGGTCTTTATATTCAATTTGTGCCATTTCAGACTTGAAAAATAAATGTTGTTGAAAAATACGCAGCACCGCCCGTCGGCATCATCTAAGGGCAGTCTGGACAAAATCGGTATAAGATTTTCGGCAGTCAGTTTTGGGCAGGTGCCAGCACCACAAACCGTAAATCAAATTAACGTTTCGAGAACTGGAACCGACGACGGGCTTTCCGACGACCGTATTTCTTCCGTTCTACCATGCGTGAATCCCGTGTCAGGAAGCCTTCTTTTTTGAGGGCCGGGCGGAACTCAGCGTTCATTTCGACCAGTGCCCGGGCAATGGCCATACGGGTAGCTTCGGCCTGACCAGACACGCCACCACCACGAACGTTCACTTTAACGTCGTAACCACCAACACCATTAACGGTAGCAAAGGGCTGGTTAAGAATGATTTGCAATACTTCGGTAGGAAAATATTGTTTGTAATCTTTTCCGTTTACCGAGATGGCTCCGCTGCCGGCCGACATATAGATGCGGGAGATGGCAGTTTTACGGCGGCCAATGGTATTAATACGATCCATTATGACTTAAAATTTAACTGCGGTTGGTTGCTGAGCCTCGTGCGGGTGTTGACCACCAGCGTAAACGTACAGGTTGGTGTACAGCCGACGACCAAGCCGATTTTTCGGTAACATGCCTTTTACAGCGTGTTCGATAATGCGCTCAGGATGTTTTTCGAGCAGCAACCGGGGCGATGCGAACCGTTGACCACCCGGATAACCCGTGTGGCGGACGTAGACTTTGTCGGTCATCTTGGCACCGGTAAGGCGTACCTTATCGGCATTGATGACAATCACGTTATCTCCGCAGTCAACGTGTGGCGTGAAGTTGGTTTTGTGTTTGCCGCGAATCAGACGTGCGATATTGCTGGCCAGCCGACCGAGCACCTCACCCTGAGCGTCAACCACAATCCATTCCTTCTGCACCGTTTCTTTGTTGGCAGAGATGGTTTTGTAACTGAGCGTATTCACTGTTATGGAGACTAATTGTTTGATTTATAAATACTTACCTGCATAAAAAACAGGCCCGTCCTGAAACGGGAGTGCAAATATAGGAGATATGCCGCTGAAAAACAAGGGGATGGCCAGAATATGAAGGCAAAGCCGTATTTTTGACTTATCTAACTTTAGTACATCAAAATGGAAGATTCTTTTCGACTTGACCGGACCGCATTTCATATGGGCACCCATGAAGAAACTGAACGCTATCACGCCCAAAGTCAGCCTGAAACGTTTGTTGAGCGATTGAAAGCGGCTGCCTATTTAAACAGTATTGCTTTTCGGTACGACATCAATAATCCACCCCGATTAGATCGCACTGTTTTTTCGGCTCGAAAACACAAAAATGGCTAATTTATTTAATGTTGATTTTCAGGGTTTCCTGGCGGCTTTACAAAAACAAAAGGTCCGTTATGTGCTGGTTGGAGGGTATTCTGTTATTCTACACGGCTACAATCGAACCACAGGTGATATGGACATTCTGGTTGAGAAATCCATTGAAAATTATGAACGTATCGTTAACGCTTTTCTGAATTTCGATATGCCAACGTTTGACATGACTGCTGACAATTTTCTTAATAACCCAGCTTTTGATGTATTCACGTTTGGTCGACAGCCCGTAGCGATTGACATTTTAACGGCAATCAAAGGGCTCACGTTTAAGGAAGTTTTTGCCCAGGCTTCTGAAGTTGACGTAGATGGAATATCCATACGACTTATTCACTACAACCATCTTATTCGCACTAAAGAAGCGGCTGGGCGACCGAGGGATTTGAATGATATCGAACAGTTAAAAAAGAGCCGGGAGTAAGATTATTGCTCTCTTTTAATGAATACCTACCGCAGCTTCAGCGTAACCAAAGCCAGTACCGCCAGCATAATGCCGACAATCCAAAAGCGCGTTACGAGCTTGGCTTCGTGGTAGCCTTTCTTCTGAAAATGGTGGTGCAGCGGAGACATCAGGAAGATTCGCCTGCCTTCGCCGTACTTTCGCTTCGTGTATTTAAAATAGCTGACCTGCATAATTACCGATACCAGTTCGACCAGGAATATGCCGCAAATGATAGGAATCATCAACTCTTTTCGAATGGCCAGAAATAATACGGCAATGACCCCGCCAAGCATTAAGCTTCCCGTATCGCCCATAAATACCTGAGCAGGGTAGGAGTTGTACCACAGAAACCCAACGCAGGCTCCCACAAAGGCCGCACAGAAAATTACCAGTTCCCCGGCATTTGGGATGTACATAATATTGAGGTACTGCGAGAAAACTTTGTTACCCGACAGGTAAGCCAATACCCCGATGGTAAGCCCAATGATGACCGATGTACCAGCCGCCAGTCCGTCGATACCGTCGGTAATATTGGCTCCGTTTGACACGGCGGTGATGATGAATATGCAAATGATTACATACACAATCCAGGTGTAACTGTCTGGTACAACACCAAATAACAGCGAACTGTAGTCAAACTCGTTATTCTTGACAAAAGGGACCGTTGTCAGGGTAGACTTGATATCGGTGTAAACATCCGGCACATTGGAGGTGCTTAGCAACCGGGGGGCATACTTCCGAATTTTGACGTAATCGTTGAATGATAACGTCAGTCCCACAATTAACCCCAACCCGACCTGGCCTACTACTTTAAATTTTCCTTCCAGCCCTTCTTTATTCTTTTTGAAGACTTTGATGTAATCGTCCAGAAAACCAATTAAACCCGTCCAAACGGTAGAGACTAGCGCCAGGACAACATAAACATTCGATAGTTTGCCAAAAAGCAGAGCCGGAATTAATAAAGATGCCAAAATGATAAAGCCACCCATGGTGGGTGTACCTCGTTTCTGCATCTGCCCTTCCAGCCCTAAGTCACGGATTGACTCCCCAATTTGAAGATTGCGCAGGGTATCGATGATGCGCCGACCAAAGATGGCCGCAATCAGCAAGGAAGTGATAACGGCACCTAACGCACGGAATGAAATATATTGGAAAACGCCCGCACCGGGGAAATTGTAACGTTCGTCAAGAAACTGGAAGAGGTAATAAAGCATTAGTAAAGAGCGAAAGACCGGGCCGCCGGTGCGGTGAAAGGCGGGCGCGACTTATTCG
>CAXTJJ010000035.1:0-20486 GCA_964244155.1 uncultured Spirosoma sp. | reverse complement strand
TTTTTGTTTAACTAATAGCTTGTCCTTTAACTCCTTATGCGCGAGTCGGATTTGTCTTAAAGCACGAACAGATTGTTGATTTAACTCGGAGAGCTGGTTAATTTTGGTGATCCGTTCAAAGCTACCTACCGCTAATTGATAGCGCTCATAAGGGGCATCTGATCTGATTGATCGAAATAAGTTGTTGACATTTAAACTGTCGTCCTGACGAGCGTTTTGAATAAATATAGCGGCTTGATTTTGTAGCAGAGATTCTGCGCTACCAAGCAGCCTCCCAATTAAAAAGTCTCCCTGTTGTACAAATTGCTTAATAGCCTTCGTCTGTTTGTAGCCAATATACCGGCCAGTGGCTTCCTTCAACGTTTTACTCAATATACTTCCCAAGGGTGCAACAGAGGTATTCGGGATGGATGTATTCAATCTAGTTATTACAGTATCTACAGACTTTCCCAAAGCGTCGGCTGATGTACCGGCGTTTTTAGCAAAATCGGGCGAGGATAGATTTTGTAGAGCCAGTGCGTAGTCATTAATTACAGCTATGTTTTTTTTTATGCGCCTGATGGGTACTAATTCCCTTTGCTTTGCCTGATACAAACTTGTCAGCGCTCTATAAGTAAGGGGCGTACGAGAAGTTACATTTTGACTAGCCAGTAAAACCCGACTATCATACCGGCTCTCTATTACTTTGTTCAAAACTTTCTCCGGATACTCGGACCCCTGACTGGCCAGTAAAGCAAAGTCGTTAACAGCCTGCACCTGCGATTTTGTCAATGTGGCGCAGCCCGTCAGCGTAAAAGAGAAGAGTGCAAGAATGATGAGATAGCGTAGCATATGAGAATGCAGGTAAGAATACATTTAATCTGGCGGATGAATTCGGGTCAATTCCGGTGCGTTAGATAAGTCAATCACTTTAATTCAGTATGGTCCTGATAAAGAATCTTCTTCTAAAGGCCCCTGATTGTTTTCCTACGAAAGTACAGAATTATATAGTTAAGTATTTGGCATACAGCTCCGTTTACTAAATTCCTCAACCAGATTGATCTGTATTGCGCCAAAACTCGCGGCTCCAGACACGCTTAAAGGGCCACTTCCGAGCTTTTAAGGCAATGGGTAGATAGGCATGGGCCTGTTTGAGCGTTTGCTGGTAGTAGGCGTCGTCATCTGTTAAAATGAGCGACTGGTAGATGTTGTCCTCGGCTTTAACAGTCAAATCAGCAAAGGGTAATTCCGGTTGCCAGGTTGGGTGTTGATCAGCTAATTTATCTTTTAATAACGTACCAACTGACAGGGCCTGCCGAAATTTGGGAATTGGCTGGAAACGCTCTTGCGCCACATCGAGCGCATATGATAAATATGCTTTCAATAATTTTGGTCCTTCATTGGTGCTATCGGCTACTGTGAGCTGGTCTGGCCATACGCTAGTAACGACATACACACGCTCTCGTGCCCGTGTGACGGCTACATTCAGCCTATTTTCGCCACCTTTGGCATTCAGGCTCCCAAACTGCATCGACAATCGTCCGCGCTCATCGGGGGCATATCCCACCGAGAAAATAATTACATCACGTTCATCACCCTGAACGTTTTCGATGTTTTTAACAAAAAGGTTGGTTGGCTGGCTGGCATTAGTTTCTGATAGCTGAGACTTTTCAACGGCTCTACTTTCCAGCATATCCTGAATTAGCTGTTGTTGCGTGTAGTTAAATGTTACAATACCAATGGATCGGCCGGGGAGATCAATGGCCAATTGATCAAGTAATGCCAAAACAGCCTCCGCTTCAACAGGGTTGGCATTTTGTTGCCATGTGCCCTTTACGTTCATGTATCGAATAGCAGGCTCGTGTCGATTGATATCATCGAAATGCGGCAACAGCGATAATTTATTCTGGTAAAAATGAATATTCGAGAAGGTAATCAGATCGAGTGAGCGACTACGATAATGTTCCGTAAGCGACATCTGGGGCAATTGTTGAGCCGCTAACTCAAGTAGTGACTCTACTTCTAAAGCCGCAGGTGTTTCATCATCAAGCTCGGCATCGTCAAGGCGTGTTCGATATAAGTCGCTTGGACGCAGTTGCTGATTGTCGCCCGTGATGACAACCTGTTTGCCTCGCGCCATGGCTGGAACGCCATTCTCTGCAAAGCATTGTGAAGCTTCATCGAAAATGACCAGATCAAATAAGCCTTCGCGCAGCGGAAACATAGCTGAAACAGATTCCGGCGAGGCTAACCAGCAAGGGACCAGTTTAAACACTTCATCGGCATACGATTCCATCAGTTTCCTGACTGGCCAGACGTTCCGTTTTTTGGTCACCTGATGCAGTAAATCACGATAGGTCACGACGTTGTTCAAACGATTGAATATCAGGTTTCGATACGTCTGCTCCCGGAGTTTAACCAGTAAGATATCTCTACTCAGACTCTGCTTCCTCTGAATACTTTCCTGTAATGTCTGCTCCAACTGATTTACTTTAAGCGAAGAGACCCCCCTTAACTCAGGATATAGTCGTTCAATATGATCAAGCCATGCTGCCCGAAGACTATCCAAGAAAATAGTTGCCCAGTTTGTTGGGTCATGGCCGGTTAACCGTTTCACAACAGTCTGTTCCCTATCAGAAAATCCTTCCTGGATACGGTCAGTCTCAACCAGCAAATCAAAATCCCGTCGGAGCGTTTGACGAAGTTTTGTGGCGTAATCATCATCCGCCCAACTTTGTGCTAATTGATCAGGGGTAAGATACGTAGCCGAATCAGCTTGTTGCTGCGCGACAACAGTGGCTATTTGCATGATCGCCTTTACGCCATCGACAAAACGCGTATGCATTTGCCATGCCGAAGCGGGTAAGACCTGTACGACATCAAGAGTGGCTAACCGTTCTGCAAAATGCAGAGCCCGACGCAAAAGACGCAGACTATCTGGTGATTCAGGAAGTGACAATCCCGCCAGCAACGGGGCCACCTCATGAGATATGGCTTCCAGCCTGATTCGCTGGTTAACCTTAGTTGCCAGCGTATGCAAATCGGGTTCGGATAGACTTAATTGGTTGGCCGACGCTACTGCTTGCAGCTGTGCTTTCCCAGTATTCGTTAGTTGCCACCAGTTCCAGCTTACCCACGACGATCGTGCCGTTAAGGCATCAGCCAATAAATTTCGAAAAGCGCGTAACTCGGTAGTTGCCACGGATCGCTCAGGGCCAGGTGTCGCCAGTGTCTCAAGCCAGTTGTCGGCCAGTTGCTCCAGATGGGCTTCATCAATTGTCAATGCCGGATGAACAGGTATTTCTCGTAAATGAGTTACAACCTCCCAAAGTTCTGTCGCATCCGGTACTTCCAGGAGCGTTAGCAGGGCCGTTAATTCCCAATCATGCGCTTGCCATTCCACCAACTCGGTAAGTAACAGTGGCTGTTCTAACAAGGTCGCCATTTGTTCATTAGCTGTCTGACGAAGTTGAATCCATCGCAAAGTCGTTTGGTCGGCTTTGTTTAAATCAGCATTAGTAAACGATGAAAAACTAACGCGTTTTGCCCAAATAGACTCCCTTCCCAACGCCTGCTGATACGTCGCAAAACTGGTTAATCGTTGACTGAAGTTATCCACATCCTGCCAATGGAAGTGTTGATAAACAGTTTCTAATTCAATAACTGGACGACTGCCTGTGAACGGTGCTGTCAGATATAATTCTTTGGCTGATATACCGCTGTCCGCCGTATTGAACAATGCCTCTTTGAACACTTGCAGCTCTGCGACCGTCTCATCGATACGGCGGCTTTCCTGATCAAAATCCCGTTCAAGCAGGACGGCATTCAAGCTGTTATTCTGCTTTCGATGGACTTCTATCTGCTCAATCTGTCCCGCAATTTGGGTGTATAGGGCGCGTCGGTCGTTTTGGAAATCATGAATTAAGGCTAGAAAGGGAGCCATACCCACTTCTCTCAGGCGCTCCTGCACAACATCTAAAGCAGCCCTTTTCTGGCAAACGAGCAAAACGCGCTTTCCCGATGCAGCTGTATCAGCCATTAGATTGGCAATGAGCTGTGATTTTCCTGTACCAGGAGGCCCTTGTACCACAAGCGACTGTCCGGTTTTCACTGCCCGAACAGCCGCTTCCTGAGACGCATCCATTGGCAGAGGAGTATGAAGCTGCCGCTCCAGAAGCGAGGAGCGCGAAGTGAGGACAGGGCCGCCCGGCGGTGAGGAATTAGCCGGAAGCAAAAAAGGGGGGAATAAGCTGGATAACCCTTCACTGTCGGTTAACTCCTCACTGCCGGGTGGCCCCATCCTAGCTTCTCGCTCCTCGCACTTCGAAATTAAACTGTCATAATCTGGCACCAGAAAGGAACCTGCTTGCGGAAAAATGCCCAGTACAGCTTCCGAATGAAGTTTCAATTCACCGGTACGTTCGAGCTGGCTGAGGTCTTTTGTACTTTGCTTATTAAAAAAATGAAGTTTATCAGTGAATAAATCCTGGTTAAAATTGATCTCGAATGGGGTTGTCTTAAGCCACTCGTAGAGTTGTGTACGAAACACAAGTGGGTCACGATCAAACTCATCAATGGCTTTTTCGATGACCTCATCGGGCAACTTTACCTGATTGAATTGTCCATACGCTAAAGCGAATGCTGGGTTGAGGAAAGCCAGTTCATCGCCCCGACGCACTAATTTCCAGAACTTACCCTGTTGCTCAATTTGCACCGGAAAGAACAGCAAGGGGCAATGAACTACTGAACCGTCCAGAAATTTTCCTTTTATAAATGGCCAGCCTACATACAAATCTTCTGTGCCTCGCTCCTCTTCTATAAACCGCGCCGTTCGGTCAATGCGTCGAAGTTTACGGCTTACTTCGTTGCTTCGCTCCTGTCGGGCATCGAGTACTTCGCATAAGAACACCGATTTACGACCAATCAAATCGGCGAGAATGGTAAAAGAAGGCTTGTTAAGCAGGAAATCCGTTTCGTGTAAATCCAGAAATTGGCCCGCCGGTAAGGTGGTCAGCAACAGGGAACGATTACGACTACTAAGGTTCGTTAAGCGTCGGCGAAATGTTTTTAATACGGCAGTAAGCGCAAACGTCATCTGGTAAGGCAGTCTCTTTCTCAAAACTAACGTTTCTCAAACGGAAAGTGTACGATTGCGTTGTCCAAACGGGTAATTTACTCATTTGTATACGTCGACTCCTGCGGATGCACTGCGTCTGACCTTTGTGACCAATTAATTTCGTTACATTCTTAGGCTTCGGCTTTCTTCTTTTCGGGTATTAACCAGGATGCCAGCACACTCACACCTAAGATGGCAATGATAATATATAGCGAGTAAACAGGTTTAAACCCATGCTCGGCCAGCCAATGCTCGGCCAGCATTTTCGCCCCGATAAAGGTTAGCAGCACAGCCAAACCTATTTTCAGGAATCGGAACTGACTCATGATGCTGGACAGGAAGAAAAACATCGAGCGCAGGCCCATGATGGCAAAAACGTTCGAGAAGAAAACGATATAAGGATCTTTTGTGATCGAGAAAATTGCCGGAATCGAATCGACAGCAAAAACCAGATCGGTGAAGGCGACGACAATAACAATCAGAAACAGGGGCGTTACAAATAGCTTACGATCTGACTTCCGGCGGACGAAGAAATTATCGGTAACATTGCGGTGATACACGTTCAGGTATTTACTGGCAAAACGGATTACCGGGTGACTGGCCGGTTCGATTTTCTCATCTTCTTCCTTCTGAAAAAACAACTGAACGCCGGTATACACCAAAAAGGCACCGAACAAGTACATAATCCACTCAAAACGCTGAATCAGGGCCGATCCAAGGAAGATAAAGATAAATCGCAGAATAATAGCGCCAAGAATTCCCCAGACCAGAATCTTTTTATAATATCGTTCCCGAACGCCAAATGAGCTGAAAATGAGTATAAATACGAAGATATTATCAGCCGAAAGCGAATACTCAACCAGATAGCCTGTAATATACTCCAGCGACATATTCGCCTGAAAACGAGCCAAACTGGCCGCAAAATTGCTAGGAATGAGTTCAACATGCTCAGCGTACTTATTTCGAACTTCCTGAAGTCGAGACATATCGTCTATACCATGGACAAGATAGCCGAAGTGTTGCAGGAAAAAGTAAAAGGCAATTGATAACGCAACCCAAATTGTACTCCAGATGGCCGCTTCTTTGAATTGGACAACGTGACTTTGACGTTTTGAAAAAGCGCCTAGATCAAGGGCCATAATCAAGAGAACGAATGCGGCAAAGGCAAGAAAAAATATTGTTTCGCTGGATAACATAAACGAGAAAGAGATAGGCAATCGAGCTTTCGCCTTGACAAGGTGCTAGACTAAACAACAAATCTACGGCCAATATGTCAAAGGAAACGGCATCAATCGTCATATTTATTGGCATGATAACACCCACCACTTAATTTTGCTGTAATGTTTAATAATAAAAAGGTAATTGTCGTAATGCCTGCCTACCGGGCTGCCTTGACGCTAGAACGCACTTACCGTGAAATTCCGCTCGATTTGGTCGATGATGTCATTTTAGTTGATGACGCTAGTCCTGATAACACTGTTGAGGTAGCCCGACAGTTAGGTATTCGCCATGTAATTCGTCACGACAAAAACAAAGGTTACGGAGGTAACCAAAAAACGTGCTACGCCAAAGCACTTGAACTGGGTGGCGATATTGTTGTGATGCTTCACCCCGATTATCAGTATACACCATTGTTATTGCCAGCGATCATTTCAATTATTGGGAATGGCTTATATCCGGTGGTGTTTGCCTCCCGAATTTTGGGTAAGGGGGCGCTGAAGGGCGGTATGCCGATGTACAAATACATTGCCAACCGCTTCCTGACGTTCTCTCAAAACTTGCTCATGAACCAGAAGTTATCTGAGTATCACACTGGGTATCGGGCGTTTTCCGGCGACGTATTGCGCAGTCTGAACTTCACACACAATTCCGACGATTGTATTTTCGACAATGAAATGGTGGCCCAGATTTTCTTTAAGGGCTACGAGATCGGCGAAGTTACCTGCCCGACCAAGTACTTTGAGGAAGCGTCGTCTATCAACTTTCGACGCAGTTCAATCTATGGCCTTGGCGTTTTGCGGACCTCGTTTCTTTATTTCTTTACGAAAATCGGCCTGGCCAACTGGAAGGTTCTGAAGTAGGAGTTTGAATAAATTCCAATGCAGGAACGTACATGATAAGCGTGTATTTGTCATTCCGACGCAGGAGGAATCTTAATGTATATCAACCTTTAAGATTCCTCCTGCGTCGGAATGACAAATACACGCTCTGATATATCCTTTGCAAGAAGTAATACTACACAAAAATGCCGGACTGAAACATATTTGTTTCAGTCCGGCATTTTTGTGTAGCTAATTCGCTGTCCTACAAGTGAATTGCTTCGCCGTAAGCCGCTTCGGTTGCGTCTTTAATGGCTTCCGACATGGTTGGGTGCGGATGAACCGTTTTAAGGATTTCCTCACCGGTAGTTTCCAGCTTACGGGCAGCTACCACCTCGGCAATCATTTCGGTTACGTTCGAGCCGATAAAGTGAGCACCTAAAAATTCCCCATACTTGGCATCGAAAATAACTTTCACAAAGCCTTCGGGTACGCCACCCGCTTTAGCTTTACCCGAAGCCGAGAAGGGAAATTTGCCCACTTTAAGCTCATAACCCGCTTCACGAGCGGCTTTTTCGGTGTATCCAACCGAGGCAATTTCTGGCGTACAATAGGTACAACCCGGAATGTTGTTGTAGTTCAATGGTTCGACGTGTGGCAAACCTGCAATTTTCTCAATACAAATAATGGCTTCTGCTGAGGCTACGTGCGCTAGTGCCTGCCCTTTCGTGACATCGCCAATGGCGTAGTAACCTTCAACATTGGTGCGGTAGTAGTCATCCGTTACGATCTTACCCCGGTCAACCGAAATACCCAGTTCTTCCAGGCCAATATTTTCGATATTGGCTACTACTCCTGCCGCCGAGAGAACAATGTCGACGTCGAAAGTTTTTTCGCCATCCGGTGTTTTCACAAACACTTTACAGCCGCTGCCACTGGTATCAACTTTCGTTACTTCCGATTTTGTGTAGATGTCAATACCCAGTTTTTTGTATTGCTTGGCCAGCTCTTTCGAAATGTCTTCATCTTCAACCGGCACTACGTTTGGCAGGAACTCGATGATGGTCACTTTGGTGCCCATGCTGGCGTATACATAAGCGAATTCAACGCCAATAGCACCTGAACCAATCACCAGAAGGCTATCGGGCCGTTTTTCGAGCGACATGGCTTTGCGATATTCAATTACCTTATTGCCATCAATGGGCACGCTGGGCAATTGGCGGGCACGGCCACCCGTAGCAATAATGATATGTTTTCCTTCGTATTCTGTGACCTTGCCATCGGCGGCCGTTACGGCAACCTTTTTGCCGGGTATTACTTTACCGAAGCCATTGATAACGTCAATTTTATTCTTTTTCATCAGAAACTGGACGCCCTTGCTCATGCTGTCCGCAACACCCCGGCTCCGTTTGATAACGGCTCCGAAATCGGCTTTCGATTCGCCCGAGACGGTAATCCCATAGTCGGCAGAATGCTTGATATACTCAAAAACCTGCGCTGATTTTAGCAGGGCTTTGGTTGGGATACAGCCCCAGTTCAGACAGATACCGCCGAGGCTCTCGCGCTCAATGACGGCCGTTTTCATACCCAGCTGCGACGCCCGGATAGCAGCAACATAGCCGCCCGGCCCGCTACCCACAACGATTACATCGTACTGTGAAGCCATTAGTTTTTAAGAAAAATGTATAATGAAAAATGTATAATGCCCTTGACTACAGAACGCAAAGGTAGGCTGAAAAGTTGATACAGGCGGTAAACCCTTACCCCAGCTTGTTTTGTTCTATCTTTGTGTTGTGACACAGAGATACACGGAGGAGCGCAAAGAGACACGGAGGTATTCTTCCAATTGTTCTCTGTGCGTCTTTGTGCTCCTTCGTGTATCTGTGTATCACAATTTATTTTTTCTCAAATAAGAAAACAAGTTCATGACAACTGACCAGTTGACCGACTTGAGAGCCAGAGTAGAGGCTTTGAGGGGGTATCTTTGACTACGATAACAAGAAAGAACAATTAGCTGAACTCGAACAGCAAACATTTCAGCCCGAATTCTGGACCGATGCCGCCCGTGCTGAAGGCGTCATGAAGCAAGTTCGAAGTTTAAAGGGCTGGACTTCGGGTTACGAAAAATTAAACGGCCAGTTTGGCGATCTGGAAACGTTATACGAATTCTACGAAGCAGGCGACGTATCTGAAGAAGAGGTGGACCAGGAAGGCCGCAAGGTATCCGCAACGCTCGAAGAGCTGGAACTCAAGAAAATGCTGGGCAATGAAGAGGATCAGCTTAGCGCGGTGCTCGAAATAAATGCCGGCGCCGGTGGCACCGAAAGCCAGGACTGGGCCGATATGCTCTACCGCATGTACATGCGCTGGGCTGAAAAACACGGCTACGGACTGAAGCAGGTCGATTATCAGGATGGCGATACGGCGGGGATCAAATCGGCGACGATTGAGATAGACGGTCCATTGGCCTATGGCTACCTTAAATCGGAGAACGGGGTTCATCGCCTGGTTCGTATTTCACCCTTCGACTCCAACGCGCGTCGGCACACGTCGTTTGCCTCTGTGTATGCCTATCCATTGATTGACGACACCATCAATATTGAAGTCAATCCGGCCGATATTGACTGGGATACGTTCCGTTCGGGGGGTGCCGGTGGCCAAAACGTGAACAAGGTCGAAACGGCGGTTCGGTTGAAACACAAACCATCGGGGCTCATTATCGAATGTCAGCAGGAACGCAGCCAGTTGCAAAATAAGGAAGTGGCCATCCGGCTTTTGAAATCAAAGCTTTACGAAATTGAGGTTCAGAAACGGAATGCGGCCCGAGCCGAAGTAGAAGCCAGCAAGCAGAAAATCGAATGGGGTTCCCAGATTCGCTCCTACGTGCTCGACGACCGACGGGTGAAAGATCACCGGACGGGTTACCAAACCTCAAACACCGAGGCTGTGCTGGATGGAGATATTGATCCGTTTATCAAGGCATTTTTGCTGGAGCAGGAGTAGGTCAGAACCGGGATTTTCACAAGATTTAAAAGATTAAACAAGATTATTACGTAGAAATTCCAATTTTAAACTCTTCAACAATCTTGCTTAATTCTTAAAATCTTGTGAAAATCCCGGTTCTGATACTTTTCCTAATGACTACTCTCCCCGCCTTCCCCCAGGCCAAATACACCTTTTTATCTCTCGGCGACTCCTACACGATTGGCGAAAGCGTTGCCGAAGCCGACCGATGGAGCGTTCAGTTGGCGGGTATGTTGCGCAAAGACGGGGAGGCAGTGGAAAATCCCGATATTATTGCCCGCACCGGCTGGACAACGGCTGAGTTGCAGGATGCAATCAAAGCCAGTGGCAATCAGAAAACGTATGATTTGGTTTCCCTGCTGATTGGCGTCAATAACCAGTATAGGGGTCAGTCGCAGGATCGTTATCGGACAGAATTTCGGGAATTACTGCAAACCGCTACCAAATTCGCCGGGGGCAAAGCAGTACACGTTTTTGTACTTTCCATTCCCGACTGGGGTGCTTCGCCCTTCGCGGCTGGTCGTGATAAAGCCAAAGTTGGGCGTGAAATTGATCAGTTCAACGCCATTGCGAAGGATGAATGCCAGAAAGCGGGTGTTGCTTATATCGACATCACCCCTCTCAGCCGCTTCGCTACCGGCGACGCGAGCCAGTTTGCTTCCGATGGGCTTCACTATTCGGGCAAACAAATGAACCAATGGGCCGACAAGGCACTCTCTGTGGCAAAGGCTCTGTTGAAAAAATAGGCTAGGCCAAAACTGGTTCTTTAGATCCACTCTGTTTTTGTTTATAATAACGCACCGTTCTGGCAATGATCATTCCGCCAATGATACTCGGCGCAATCCAACTCACGGTTGCCATCCATTCCGGTGCATTAGCGGGTACAATCCGGCTAACGTTCGTAACTAAGGCCGCCGTGAATGTGGCAATGTAGGAGCCGCCCATGCGGGTAAAATGCTGGAAGAACCAATGCATCTTTTCGACCGGGCGGTTGATCAACTGAACATCCTTTCGAGCAAAAACAAAGGTTAAAACACCAAAGAAGGAAAAGACAATCGGAAAGAACGAAGCTCCATTCAAGGCCATTAAGTATATGCCAAAGCCCACCATTAATACACTAACTACCATTGTCAGATAAGTCAGAAGCTTATCAGCCTGAGTAGGACCGGACTTTTTCTGTTTTGTGGCACGCCAGCCTGTCATGCTCAGGTAAAAGCTAAAAACAGCAATACCGGTCAAAAAGATACGCATCATCTTAAGCGGCTGCAGCAAGCATAACAACAGTGCCGACACAGCTACCGTAATCATGCAGTACACATAAAGAAGTCCGGCGCGATTGTGCAGTCGACTACCCTTTTTGGAAAACATAGGGATCAAACCAGCCAGCAGAGCAATACAGCCTGTGGCAATATGAATAATGAGAAGGGAAGTGATTATCGTTTTCATGACCGTTGCCGGGTTTGTTTTTCGTTGAGACAAACGTACGGTAACGCGGTAGATCACGACAATAAAAAGGGCCAGACAACACAGTTTGGGGTGTTTGGCAACTAAAAACGGCCGCTGGGACGAATGGTGGGATGTTCTACAAAGCTTTCAGCTCCGCGATCAGAGTCTCGTTGTATTGCCGGGCTACGGGTACAACAAACTGTCCCGACAGCAGATGAAGTTTATACCCCTGTGCATTGCCTGTTACGCGCTCTACCCGGTCGAGATTAACGATGTAGGAACGGTGACACCGGACAATATAGGGCGGTACGAGTTGCTTCTCCAACCGGCTCAGGCTGCTTCTCAACAGCGACTTGACGACCTGCGCATTTCTCAGATAATGAACCGTGCAGTAATTATCACTTGACTCAATAAAGAAGAGGTCTGCTGCGGGTAGAGTTACCTTATCTTTCTCGTTATCGGCAATAAGTGTTATGGTTGTTGCAACAGGTTCGCTCACGTGAACAGTTGGTGTACTCTCTATTGGAGCGACCTCATTACTATGTGCATGAATCGGCAGGCGAGCCGCTGCCTGACTATATTTTTTGAGCTGGGTAATGTAGCTTACAAACACCAGACCGGTCACAGGAAATAAACCGATCAGAAACGTCACCAGAATCATGCCGGACCAACTCATGCCGCCTGCCTCTTCCGAGCCAACAAGCCAACCCAGGTAGAGCCGATTAGCGACGGCGATCAGCAAAATATTCGTCATTAACGCCAGAATCTCGCGGCCAACAGTCCACTGGTCTTCTATATACAACCGGGGCAACAACCGGCGTGCGATAATAAAATTGAAGACGGTTACAACAAAGGTTACAAGTCCGAAACCCAGGATTTTAAGCCCCTTATTGGGGGTCTCCCACAGGTTCAGTCCAAATGGCTGAAAGACCAGTAGAAACAGACCAACAAATAAACCAATCAACGTCGCCTTTCGAAGCTGTGATCCGGGCGAATGATCTATTGGGTAAGGTTGATTGATGAATCGGAACATGGTTTTACACAAACGGGTAATTGGCCATTATTTCACGACGGTATCCAGACGGTTAAAATAGCCGCCATCCGGCAATCTGATCGAAAAAACTAGGCAGAACTTCCGGGTATACAACGATCATGAAGAGAACGCCAAACAAGGCCCCATAAAAGTGGGCATCGTGATTGACATTTCCACTACCACGCTTCGATTCGTAGTATGAATAAGCCAGGTATAAAGCTCCAAAAATGAATCCTGGAATGCCAATCGGAATAAAGTACAGATAAATTGGCGTCAAAGGCCGAAACAGAATAGCAGCAAAAATAATGGCCGATACGCCCCCCGAGGCACCCAGCGAGTTGTAACCGGGGTCGTTTCGATGCTTCAGAAAACTTGGAATATCCGAAATCAGAATAGCCACTAAATAAAAGCCAACCAGCAACAGGGGCGCGTTGCCGCTGAACAGCATTCCAAATACCTGCTCAATGAACCCGCCGAAGAAATACAGACTGAGCATATTGAAGAACAGGTGTCCCCAGTCGGCATGCAGGAACCCTGATGTTATTAGCCGGTAATATTGCCCACGGCTGGCCACCTGATACGGATTCATAATCCATGCATTCATCAGGTTGTAATTGTTCCAGGCCGCCACACTGACAATAACCGTGACAACAATAATGATAAGAGTAATACTCATGGTTCGATATATGATGTAAGATATATGATGTATTATGTATGACGCACGATGTTAATTCTATATATCATACATCCTATATCATACATAACACATCCTACATCTCTTTTTCTAGCTTTCACGCTCGACTAATTGTCGGGCGAATTGAATAAGTAATGATTTACGATTGGAATCGGCATTAACCTGATCGAAGTTAGCAAATCCAAGTGCGAAGTATTCGTTGATACGGGATTCGGTAAGTTGCCGAATCCCTAACTGATCGTAAATAGCCGTAACGGCACTCACCTTTTCCTGTTTGTTAAACTCGGTTCGGGTCAGCCAGTCAATTAATTCATCCCGAATAGTACCTTTTGCCTGAGCCAGTGCTTCGATCAGTAGGAACGTTTTTTTATTGGCAATGATATCTCCTCCCACCTGCTTACCAAATTTAATCGGGTCGCCATACACATCCAGCAGGTCATCTTTTAACTGAAAGCCGATACCAATGTTCATACCCCCCTCATACAAATGCCGGGTAGTCTCATCATCAGCTCCCCCAATCAGGCCGCCTAACTCAAGTGCATACCCAAGTAACACTGACGTTTTAAGGCGAATCATGTCAATATATTCTGTTTCCGAAACATCCCAGCGGGTCTCGAAATTCATATCCATCTGCTGTCCTTCGCAAACCTCGGCTGCAGTACGGCTAAAGCGGGAAAGAGCGGGTGCCAGCTTGCTGGCTTCTACATGGAGCAGGAGTTGATAGGCATTCACAAGCATCACATCGCCCGACAGGATGGCTACATTACCGTTCCACTTTTCGTGTACGGTTGGCTGGCCACGGCGCAGGGGTGCCTGATCCATAATATCATCGTGCATAAGCGTGAAGTTGTGAAAAACCTCTACACCCAACGCAGGGCGAATCGCTTTTTGCCAATCGTCGGTGAAGAGATAAGCCCCCATCAACGTAAGGAGGGGACGCATACGCTTACCCCCCAAGTTCATAATGTACTTAATTGGATCGTAGAGTTCGGGCGGATCCTGCCCGTATTCTATAGACTGAAGTTCGTTTTGAAGAGCATCAATAAAAATAGCTGGACTCATTCGATAAGGAGAGGGTTTTAGCCCAAAAATACGGTAAAAGCCCCCAAAAGCCTAACGGGGAAAGATCCGGCGATAATTCCGTTGGGTATGTGTCATCGCAACGAAGACAAGTCGCACTGACAACACAAAATAACCATCGCGCCGATTGCTGTTCCCTCGTTGCGCGCCCGGTATGTTAGGAACCGTTCCCAACTCGAGACGCCGATCAGACAAAGCAGCCGCAAATACATCCATACCCGCTCGGTCGGGATAAACGGTACTTACATCGTCCAGATAATCACTCAGTACGTGCGTATACGCTGCCTCCAGATTCCACTTAAAGCGCTCTGTCGCTAAAACAGGAACTCCCAACCCATAGCGTATAATAACGGGTAAGCGGTTGTAAGCCACTCCTTCGGTGTGTAAGGGAGCTAAACTAACATAACCACCAACAAAGGTGGTTCTTGGCGTAAGGTAAGTTAAGCCTACACCTGCTAACGCGTAGGGAATTATAACATGGTTTTTGTCCTCTTCTGGCCAAAAATCCCATTTTATGCCAGCCCAGATGTCTGGATTTATGCTAAAAAACGAGAGGTTGTTATAGGCAAGATGAGTGTTTTTCTGCGAGCCCCGGATGTAATAAATCTGGCCTTCGGCCCGGACTGTGAGCCGGGGTGAGTATCGATAGGAAATAGCTCCGTTTACAGCTATACCCAACCGTAAATGCCCCAGATTACCTGCCTCTGTCAGATCGCCTGTGTAATATGTGGTGCCCATCCCGGCACTTAACAATAAGGTACCCACTTTTTCCCGCCATACCTCAGAACGCTGCGACTGAGACCGAGATTGAAATGCATAACTAAGACAGGCCAAAAAAAGTAAAAAACGCCACAGAAACCTCACAAATGTAGTTCATTATGATAGGCTTATGTGACGCATCAGCCAACGAAAGGTAACTATGAGATTGGTTTTATAATTCGCCAATATCTTCGTTCCAAAGCGTTGGTTTTTCAGCGATGAATTGATTCATCATGTCGACGCATTCGGGCAGGTCCAGATCGATGACCTCAACGCCATGTTGCTCCATAAATTCACGTGCTCCCGGAAATGTACGGGATTCCCCAACAATCACTTTCGGAATTTTAAACTGTACAATCGTTCCAGCGCACATATAGCAAGGCATCAGTGTAGAATAGATAACCGTGTCGCGAAACGAGCCAACCCGCCCGGCGTTGTTAAGGCAATCCATTTCCCCATGCAAGATCGGGTTGTTTTCCTGTACCCGCTTATTATGCCCGGAGGCTACTAAGCTGCCATTTTTAATAAGGGCCGATCCAATAGGAATTCCTCCTTCATCTAAACTTTTCCGGGCCTGACGAATAGCTTCCTGCATAAATTCATCCATGTGGTTTTGGTTTTTGGTATTCGGTTTACGGTGGGCTGACGCATGTATGTTGCTTTCGCGTCAGCTCACCATAAACCGAATACTGTAATCTATAAAAGTTTCATTGTTTCGTAATCTCCAATATGTTGCAGATACAGAAAGTGCAGCAACAGTCCATTGACGTTTGTAATGAGTTTGTGGGCTTCGGGAAGTGTGGCTACCACACTGGTGATGCGCTCAAACTCGGCCTGATTACCCATGTTTTTCAGGTGAAACGACATAATATCGACGCGGTTCATTTCTTTTTCTATATAAAAAAAGTGCATGCCTTCATCGCTGGTTCCTGTACTTGGGTGCCACACACGTGGATTTAATTTAGTCAGTTCACTCGCCTTCACGCTCAGGCCAATTTCTTCTTCCAGCTCGCGGGCTGCTACCTGATCGGGCGCATCGCTCGCGTCGACCATGCCAGCCGGGTGCTCATAGGTTTGTGAGCCATCGGCAATACGTCGTTGCTTCACCAGAACTACAAATTTTTGCCGTGTATCTTTATCGATCAGGCACACCAGCATCGAAACGGCATGGCCTTTCAGGAAGAGAGCGGGAGGGATTTTGTCACCTTCCGGCGTATCGGCATCAACTTCCAGCATGGCAAACAATACCTCGCCATTATGCCGACGGCGTATGTAAAAGTCTTTTACACCGTTAATTTTTAACCCATTGGCTTCTGCCTGGCTTTTCCAATATCGGAACTTAGGTGCCGCTTCAAGCGGTTCATTGTGATGGCTCATAGATCAATAATACAAAACAAAAACGTCTTTAGTCTGACAATTAGGTTCAGGCTAAAGACGTAACGATGGGGTTGCCGGGTTGGTTATCCGATTTAGCTTAATTCATTTTCAGTTTGAAGCTACCATTCGAGATGACAATCTGGTCTTGCTTATCCTGCTTTTTATAGCCGTTTCCTTCGGGGTCAATATCAGAGTCGTAGCCAGATGTTTTTGTAATGGCTTTGTCTTCCATCTTATTTATGAGTCGACCCATACCTCCGAAAACGGTTGCCGTTGCTTTTTCTTTCCAGTAACTACCCACTAACGTTCCATGAAAAGTGGCCTCCAGAAAGCCATCAGCTCCCATTTTCACTTCAATGGTTTCATCTGCATTCTGCGATTTTCCCACATGATACTCCATTCGGGGCTCTTTGGTCTCTTCAACATATTTGATCGCAGCGAGGCCTTTATATTTCGTCAGGTCCTCAACTTTCTTCCGATTTTCTTTCGTATCGGGTCTATCGGCATCAACAACCAGATACGTACCCGTTTCGAGAACATCCCGCTTATCGTACGCACCTAGCCATATTCTGAGCGATTTATCGGGCTTGACCGTGTTGGCGGTTATCCACCAGAAGTTGCCAATCCTAACCCGGCGGGGCTGTGTAGTAAAATCCTTACCGTCAATCTGCGCTTTCAGCGTGTTGCTGTTAGCGATTTGTCCGAATGTGCTGGTTACGGTGACGAGGAATAGAGCGAGTAAAAAATAATATCTGTTCATTGGATTGAGTTATGCTGTTTTTATGACAGACAAATAAACCCAATCCAATGATCGACAAACCGTTTCTTTTAGTATCCGGCAATTTTTTGTTTTTCCTGCCATCAAGTACGTTATTTCTGCGTTATAGCCTGTGCTTCAGGCCCCACGTATCGTTCGAAGAACTCATAAATGCGCAGCAGGCGATCAATACGTTGCCGAACATTCCCCGAACGACTCAGTTCATGGGTGGCGCCGGGCATTCGTACATACTCGACCGGACGGCCTAATATTTTAAGGCTCTTGTACATCATTTCGCTTTGAATCGGCCCTGTACGAAGGTCATTTTCGCCATGCTTGATCAATAAGGGTGTTTTAATGTTCTGAACAAATGTATAGGGTGAGTTAGCGTCCAATACCTTGGCATCAGCACTCCAGGGATAAGCAAAATAGTTTGGAATTAATCGCCATGCGTTACCCTCACCCAGAAAGGTAGTAAGGTCATAAACACCCCGTTGTGCAAAAGCCGCTTTGAACCGGTTGTCGTGGCCAACGATCCAGGCGGTCAGGTAGCCTGCATACGAACCGCCTGTAATTACTTGCCGACTGGTATCTACCCAATTCTCTTTGGCGGCATCGGAAACGGCAGCCAGCACATCTTCGGCGGGACCAGTGCCCCAATCTTTAATATTGGCACGTTGAAAATTAAGCCCATACCCGCCCGAGCCGCGCGGATTTGCATAGACTACACCATAGCCCTGTGAACACATGTACTGGAACTCATGCCACATCGACGGCTCACCCGGTCCCCACATGGCCGTTGGCCCACCATGCATATTGAGGAGAAGCGGATATTTAGTACCAGCCGTATAAAATGAGGGCTTCATAATCCAGTAATCAACCGTCTGGCCAAGTGAGTTTTTGTACGTACGCTTTTCGGGCATACTCAATTGACGCTGCGCTACCCAGTCATTGTGGTTGCTTAATTTGGTTTGCGCTTTGGCGGTTGCATCGGTCAGGTATAGCTCCGATGGATTCATCACTTCGGTCTTCGCCAATACAACCCGGTTGCCAACCACATCAAAACTGGTGACGCCCGCCGTAAAGTCCGTTAATTGTGTAACCTGACGCGTTACAGGATCAAGCCGGTACAATGGAGAACCACCATTGGCCGAAGCGGTAAAATAAATAACATAGCCTGCTGTTCCTTTTTTACCCTTCGCTGGCGCAGCAGGTGTTGTCCAGGTCAGACCGTTAGCGGCCCGGTCGAATGTAACAAGCTCAACACCCGATGCGGAAGCACCGTTTAGGGTTGCCAGGCCAATTTGAGCGAAATTGACGCCTTCTGAAGGACTAACAAGAAATGCCAGTTGCTTGCCATCAGGCGAGATTTCGGGGGAGCGGTAGCTTTTGCCCGCTTCTGCCAGTATAACTTTCCGATTGCCCGAACCATCGGCGAGAACATAGACGATGGCATTATCCTGCTCGCGATCAGGGTGTTTGAGCGAATCTCGATCCGTTACGGTCAGAATCCCTTCACCACCGGGTAGCCAGTTACTACCCTGATATGAATAAAATCCGCGTGTCAGGGCTTTCGATACTGCCCCTTCCTTTACATCCACTACATACAGATGCGTAAAATTCATCTCGGGCTCGGTGGTCGACTCACCCTGAAAATTTAACCGATTGATGACTTTGGCTTTTTTATCTTCAACGTCTTTTTCAAGATAAGCACGGACTTCGGCCAGCGAACCATCCGGGTTCGGCTTGATCTTTTTATCGCTCTTTATAAAATTATTATTGGAAAAGCCCGGCTTTTCGAGCGACCAGAGCGGCCCCATTTTGCCAGGGTTCACCAGCGAATCGCTAAGCATTTGCGACATGGTCAGGCTGACTGAATACGCAATACGCTTCCCGTCTGGCGACCAGCTTGGCGACGACGCTCCATAAGTACCGTTCGTTAACTGCCAGGCCTCTCCCCCATCCAGCGACATCACAAAAATTTGTCCTTTCCCTTTTACCGACCGAACAAACGCGATTCGTTGCCCATCGGGCGACCAGACCGCCTGTCGTGCCGATTCGGGCCCACGGGTTAGAGCTTTACCGTCGCCGGGTTTTAATCCGGTTAGGTAAATATGCGTTTTGTATTCATACTCTTCTTTCTGGTCGGGATTGGGTTCAATCGTCGCGAGGGAGTAGATGGCTCGTTGCCCATCGGGAGCTAATTCGATGCCGCCCACCTGTTTAACTCGGGTCAAATCCGTAACAGTAACTTTAGATTTCGTTTGCGCAAAGACAGTATGCGCTGTAATCGCAATTAGCAACAGGAGTTTTGCTTTCATGAAGTGTTGGGAGTTGTGAGTAGTTATTGGTTATTAGGTTATTGGCTAATTCTTATGGTACGCCAATTAACTCAATAACCAGTAGCTTAATAATTAAGATAAGAGAGGGAGATAACGCTCTTTAAGAATGTTGGCGTGATGGGTTGCATGGCCAACCAGCACAAAGCCGAGGGCAATTACGGAGATCTGCTGGTCAGAACAGGTGCCACTTCGTAGTAACATCTCGTTGTCGAAGCTGGTAAATAACGCAATACTGGATTTTCTGACGATTGCATACTCGGCATACAAGTCGGTGAGGGTGCGGTGGGCAGCGTTCGCAAATTCGCCAAACGACTCTTCATCAAAACCGGGTAATGGCGTCTTGTCATTACGGGATAGACGCATGGCCCGATAACTCATAATGCGTTCGGTGTCAATAATATGCTGTAACATATCTTTTGCCGTCCATTTACCGGGCGCATAGCGAAGGTCGCCCAGTGCTTCGAGCGTTTGGAGAGGAATGAAGCTCTCAAAGGATTCATTCTGCGTGAGAGCATCAAGGAGGAGCCAGTCGTTGTCGGCCAGATTGATGTACCGGTCGAAAAACTTTGGCATAACCGGGATATCCGATTTAGTCATATAAGAACGCGGATTAAACGGATTGAACAGATTTCAACGGATCAAATTACCACTATAAATCCGTTAAAACCTGTTCAATCATCTATAGGAGAAGTTTTTTAGACAGGATTACAGGATTAACAGGATTTTCGACTAATAAAAATCCTGTTAATCCAATCCTCCCCCGTAGTCGCTCGCTTTTAGCGAGCGATGGCTATGCAGAGGGCGTCCCGCCCGTAGATTGAGTTTCTCAACAGTCCACCC
>CAXTJJ010000034.1:0-20532 GCA_964244155.1 uncultured Spirosoma sp. | reverse complement strand
AAAGAAATTACGTTTCGGGTTTCGTGTTCCTACGGTCCCGGCCGTTATGACGACAACTACGAACAGAAGGGACACGATTATCCGCTGGCGCATGTCCGCTGGACGGCCAACCGAAATTTTCAGGCAGTACTTCAGTTTCTGTCTACAGGCCAGTTACAAATAGTATCGTATATAAGGGAGCGTGTACCGCTAGCCGACTATCAAAAAGTCTATAGCAATCTGAACGCACCGGGGCAGATTGCGTCATTGTTCGTCTATCCTGAACAGGTAGACTTGAGCCCCCTGCTTGTTCTGCAAACCCATACGTATGAACCTCGTAACGGCACCATCGGGATAATTGGCGCGGGAAATTTCACCGGTCGTATACTGTTGCCCGCCTTGAAAACAGCGGGCGTTGTACCGAAAATTATTGCCAGTGCCGGTGGACGGAGTGCAACGTTGCTGGCCCGCAAGTTTGGTATTTCGCAATGCACGACAGATTATCGTCATATTCTGGATGACCCGGCTATTGACTTGTGCGTCATTACAACCCGGCACAACAGCCACGCCCGCCTGGCCCTGGAGGCTTTACAGGCGAATAAGCACGTGTTCGTAGAAAAACCGCTGGTTATTTACGAGCATGAGCTATTGCCGTTGATCGAACAGTACCAGAAATCGAACCAGATTCTAATGGTGGGTTTCAACCGACGGTTTTCGCCCTATGCGCAAAAGATGAAGGCGTTGCTGGGTGGCGAACGTGCAGATGATTTGCCGATGAACATGGTAATAACGGTCAACGCCGGGACTATTCCGGCTGCGTCCTGGCTGCATGATCGAACCATTGGGGGCGGTCGGCTTCTGGGCGAAGCCTGCCATTTTGTTGATCTGGCTACCTTCCTGACGGGTAGTCGGGTAACGAGCGTGTGCCTGAACGCAATGGGCCAACAACCATCCGAAACCAGCGATTCGGCCTCCTTGCTGTTACGCTATGAAAACGGCTCGACAGCTGCCATCAACTACTTCAGCAATGGCAGCAAAGTTTACGCCAAAGAGCGGGTGGAGGTGTATTCGCAGGAGCGGACGCTTGTACTGGACAACTTCCGTATTCTGACTGGGTATGGATTCAGAGGATTTTCGCGGATGAAGGGGCAACAGAACAAAGGCCATACCGAGCAAACGGAGCGATTGATAGCAGCGGTTAGGTCTGGACGAAGCGACACCGACGAATCACAAAAGCCGGAGCAAGCGCTGATTCCCTTTGCCGAAATCATCAACACTACTCAAACGATGTTTGCGGCTTTGCAAAGCCTGCATGAGAGCCGGTTTGTCGATGTAGCGAGTAGTGGTGTGGCATCCCTTTCTTCAAATGGCGATGCGTAAAGTCGGCCTATTCTGGCGAACTGTGAAGCATTTGACTATGCGACAACTGTTCTTTCAGGTCATAACTCGTCTGCAAGGCCGCTCCCGCCTTCGTTTTCCTGACACCATACCATCCGCTTATTTCCTGAAGGTGCCCGATGCTGATAAACCCGTATCGTGGCTGGACGGAGTATTTACATTTCTGAACAGGCCGTATTCGCCCGGACCCGGCCTTATCAACTGGAACTACCGAAGCGATGGATTGGCTGACTATGGCAAGCTCTGGACATACAACCTTAACTATTTCGATTTTCTGAACCAGCCGGACTTGAGTCCCGATAGGGGCCTGACTCTGATTCAGGATTTTATGGATCAAACCAACTCGCTACGGGATGGGCTGAAACCCTACCCAAGTTCTTTACGGATTTTAAATTGGGTACAGTTTTTAAGCCGTCATCAGATACAGAGTCAAGCGATCAATCGTCATTTGTTTGCTCAGGTCGATTTATTAAGCCGTCGAATCGAATACCATGTTGCCGGTAATCATCTACTCGAAAACGGGTACGCGCTGCTGATAGGCTCACTCTATTTCCGGAATGAAAGCTGGTTTAAAAAGGCATCTCGCCTACTTTACACCGAGCTAAACACACAGGTTTTGGCCGATGGCGGGCATGACGAGCGGAGTTCCATGTACCATCAATTGCTGCTCGACCGGCTGTTAACGGTACTGATGGCTTTGCAGGCCGATCCCTGGCATACCAATCTTAAGTTATTTGATTTTTTGACTGATAAAGCCCATAAAATGCTCGGTTGGTTAAATGCCATTACCCTTAGCAATAGCGACATACCAATGGTAAACGACTCTGCCTTTTTTATTGCGCCTACAACAGCACAACTTTTGTCTAAAGCCCGACACGTGTTAGACAAAGAATGCATACAGAAAATCCAACTGAATGACAGTGGCTATCGACTGTTTCGAACGCCTTTTTATGAACTTGTTGCCGACGTAGGCGTCGTTGGACCTGACCATCAGCCCGGACATGCCCACGCCGATACGTTTTCGTTCATCCTGTATGTAGATAACGTTCCGCTGATTGTGGATACCGGTGCGTCTACCTACCAGCCTGGCCCGCGCCGGAATCTGGAGCGGAGCACATACGCCCACAATACGGTCGAGGTTAATGGGCAAAACTCATCCGAGGTCTGGGCGGCTTTTCGAGTGGGCCGTAGGGGAAAGGTGACGGTGTTAACGGATACCACAGCCGAGCTAAAGGCGCGGCACGACGGCTATCGTCATATGGGTGTCATCCACGAACGAACCTTGTCTCTGGAAGGAACGCGCCTGACTATTACTGACCGACTCATTCACAGTCGAAACGTGGATACACCAAACGGGGTGGCTCGTTTTCATTTCCATCCTGATGTCGACGTGCAGCTTTTGGACGATGTGATTATGGCGGGGCCTTTGTCCCTGTCGTTTTCGTCAGAAATTAAACCGATCCTAACTATCAGAAGCTACGACATGGCCAAAGGCTTTAATCAACTGCGTACCGGGCAATGCCTTGAGGTTCGGTTTGCTAATCGTTTGGAAACCACGATAGATATTATAGTAAGCCAAGCATAAAATGAGTGTTTTTTGTCATCCCGACGAAGGAGGGATCTTGTTGATTGACTAGTTTCAAGATCCCTCCTTCGTCGGGATGACAAAAAACACTCATTTATGGGAAAATACATTTAAATGAACATACTCTACCTAACCTTTTACTTCGAGCCTGACATTGGTCCCGGCTCGTTTCGAAATATGGCTTTAGTGCGCGAATTGTCGCGCCAGCTTAGTCCGAGTGACGCGATTCACGTAATAACAACGCAACCGAATCGGTATCAATCGTATCGACCAGCCGCGCCCGACCATGGAGAGTGGCAGGAGATTGGTTGCCCGGTTACAATCGAGCGCATCAGAGTGCCAACGCACAAAAGCGACCAACTGGGTCAAGTACGTTCATTTTGGACTTATTTCCGAGCCGCACATCAACTCACCCGCGAACGCCAGTATGATATGGTCGTGGCTTCGTCGTCTCGCTTGTTTACCGCTTTTCTGGGAGCGGTACTCGCCCGAAGACAACGCATCCCACTGTTTCTCGACATCCGCGATGTATTCCGGGAAGTCATGCTGGAGATGCACAAAAATCCATTGGTCCGGGTGGGGTTAGGTTCATTCTTACGAGTTGTTGAACGGTATACATTCGGGTCTGCCGCACATATCAACCTGGTTTCTCAAGGGTTTCGAGACTATTTTTTGCCCTTTTCACAGGCTACCTATAGTTATTTTACGAATGGGATTGATGATCTGTTTTTGACTATTCCAGCTAGTAACAAGGTCCACGCTTCCAGTTGTAAAACAATACTATATGCGGGTAATATTGGCGAAGGGCAGGGGTTGCACACGATTATTCCGCATGCGGCCCGGCAGTTGGGCAACGGCTATCGCTTCCTTATTTTTGGAAATGGGGGCGCTAAACACAAACTTGAAGCCGCTATTCGGACAGAGAACGTCGTGAATGTTGAGCTACACGAGCCCGTCAGTCAGGCCGACTTGCTGGCACACTATCAAACGACCGATTATCTGTTTGTCCACCTCAATGATCTGGATGCTTTCGCACGGGTATTACCTTCAAAGCTTTTTGAGTTTGGCGCGACAGACAAACCCATCATAGCGGGCGTATCGGGCTATGCGGCTTCGTTTGTTCGCCAGCATCTTCCCAATCATATTTTGTTCAGTCCCGGTGATGTCGTTGATTTGGTCAGACAAGTACGCGAAACGCCCTATTATACGGCCATGAGAACGAACTTCAGAACGCAGTTCCGGCGTGAAGCTATTAGCCAGACACTGGTTCGGCAAGTATTAAAAACGCTGGCTGACACAAGTAGCCGCCAAACGACAACGCCCAAACAGACCGCGGTATGAACATTCTGATGACCGGTGCGTCGGGTTTTGTGGGTAGCCGAATTTATCAGACGCTCGTACAAGAGCACACGATTACAACTATAGGCCGAACGCCTTATAGTCCTCGACATATTCACTGCGATTTGGCCAACCAGTTGCCTGTGTTGCCAGATGAACAGTTTGATCTCGTTATTAACGCGGCCGGGAAAGCCGGCCCGGTAGCTCGTAATGTAACAGAACAGGTCGATTATCAACGTATTAACGTACAAGGCACCACTAATTTGCTAACGGCTCTTGAGAAACAGTCCGTCCTGCCAACCGCAATTGTTCATTTGAGTACCGTACTGGTTTACGGCCGTTCAGCCGGGCAGTTACTCCCCGAAACAACGCCCCTTCAGGCTACTGATCCGTATGGCGTCAGTAAAATTGAGGCCGAGAGAGTGATGCGTGAGTGGGCCGAACGAACAGGCGTCCGGCTGGCAATTTTGCGCTTACCACTCGTCGTTGCCGAGCCGCTGAAAGGTAATCTGGCAACCATGCAAAAAGCGATTCAAAAAAACTATTATGTTCGGATTGGCAGTGGACTGGCTCAACGAAGCATGGTTCGCGCCGACGATGTGGCGTCTGTAATTATACGCGCTGCCGACGTAGGCGGCACTTTTACTCTCACCGATGGCTATCACCCAACGGTTCGCGAACTGGAGGATGCCATCGCTCGCCAACTGGGTAGGCGCAGATCAATTCCAACTGTTCCACTGTCGCTTATAAAAGCGCTTGCTTTCATTGGCGACGGTATCAACGCCGTGGTTGGTCGGCGGTTTCCGCTTGATTCGATTGCCCTCCGAAAATTGACAAGTACGTTAACGTTCTCCGATGAACTGGCTCGCCAACAGCTCAATTGGAACCCTCGCCCCGTACTTGACGTATTCCGATGAGCCTGACTTCCTATTTCATAGTAGCCAGCCTATTGATAAGCACTGAATGGCTTTATATTCGGTTAGCTCGCTTATACGGCTGGTTCGACCTGCCAAATGAGCGTAGTTCCCATACTGATGTAACCACTGTTCGAGCGGGCGGGATTGTGTTTTATCTAGCTGTGATGAGTGCATGCTGGATTAGTAAGCTCGACCTGCTGTACTTCGCTCTGGGCCTGACAGCCATTGCCGTGGTTAGCCTGTGGGATGATCTGGCATCGGTAGCCAAACGATACCGTTTGGCGGTTCACATACTGGCAGTCGGGTTATTGATGATTCAGAAAGAGTTAGTGTATCATCAGTGGTACGTCGTTGCCGGGTTACTGCTGGTGGGCGTTGGTATTGTGAATGCCTATAACTTTATGGATGGTATCAATGGTATGACCGCTCTGTACAGCCTTGTTACGATTAGTACGCTTTGGTTCTGCCAGACTCAGGCCCTGCCAGAAATTGACCCTTTATTGCCCTGCGTATGTGTATCCCTTCTGATTTTTAGTTTCACCAATGTTCGTCAGCGGGCTATCTGTTTTGCGGGCGATGTTGGTAGTGTTTCTATGGGATTCGTTGTACTGTATGGGTTGCTGGAAGTTATTCATCGAAGCCATACCTATCTGCCCGTTTTGTTTCTGGCGATTTATGGAATAGACAGCATCGGCACTATTGTTTATCGGCTCTATCTACGGCAATCTATTTTTCAGGCTCATCAGATTCACCTTTTTCAAGGGTTGGTCCATCAGCTTGGGTGGCCGCATCTACGCGTGGCGTTCTTCTATGCACTTACTCAGGCGAGTATCAATGTACTTGTAATTAAAGCTATGGATTGGCCAACGACAAGCCAGTTCGTGCTGGCAGGGCTGATGTTGGGCGTGCTGACTGTGAATTACACTTGGGTGAGGAGACATATAGATAGAGCCAAAAAAAAGGTCGGTTTCTCAAAACCGACCCTGCACTATGAATAAAATAATTGGTGGCTACGGGCCGAACCGTTACGGCTTCACGCTCTTACCAATGGCAATCAGGTTTTCGGGGGTTTGTAGTCCAAGCACCTTCTTCAATATTTTTCCATTACCGTCGATAAACAGTAAGGTAGGATAGGCTTCCAGCGGATACACCTGTGATAGGGCAGGGCCTTCGCCTTTTTCCATGTCCATTTTCACGTTGATGAACTTCTCGTTGTAGAAGTCGCCAACGGCTTTTTTGGTAAATACGTTTTTCTGGAGCAGTTTACAGGGGCCGCACCAGCTAGCATAGGCATCCAGGAAAATGACCTTTTTTTCAGCCTTTGCCTTTTTTAAAATTTCTCTCCAGGAAGCCTCTGTAAACTGAATGCCTTCTGCGTCGTTACTCGAAACACGTTTGCTGTCGACCGCGCGAATCAGTTTGGGTGGATGAGTTGCATGAGCTGGTACAGAATGGATTCCCACCAGCAGGATAGCCAGTAGCCAAATTACTTTTTTCATAGTCGAACCGGAGAACCGGCAGTCTTTTTGGTTTCGGGATGATAACGAACTTATGGGCCACTTTCGTTTCCGCCAATAAGCTGTTTTATAGAACATAATTAACTCTTATACGGGCAATTTGCAAATCATGTGCCATTCTCCTTATTCTTTCCGAACTTTGCGGCCGTTTTAGTCAATCATATTATGCCTGTTAAGCAAGCCGAATTCCTCGTTAGCAACTCCGACCCGGCCCTCTGTCCCAAGCCCGACCGGCCCGAGTATGCCTTTATTGGCCGCTCGAACGTTGGGAAATCGTCGCTGATTAATATGCTGACGAGCCGGTCAACATTGGCCAAAATTTCGGGTAAACCCGGTAAAACCCAATTGATTAACCATTTTATTATTGATAATGAGTGGTATCTGGTCGATCTTCCCGGCTACGGCTATGCGCAAGTGAGCAAAACCGAGCGCGAGAAATTTGCTGCACTCATTGATGGCTATTTAACCGGTCGGCCTAATCTGTTGTGCATCTTCGTGTTGGTCGATTCACGGATTGAGCCGCAAAAACTGGATCTCGATTTTATGGCTAACCTGGGTGAAAAAGGGCTGCCATTCGTGATCGTGTTTACCAAAACTGAAAAACTTAGCCCAAATAAGCTCAAGACAACGCTGGACAATTATCGCACACGATTGCTTGAAGAATGGGAGGAAGCACCGCAGTTTTTTGTTACCTCAGCCATTACAGCCGCCGGTCGCGAAGACATACTCTCCTTCATCCGACCCTTGAACGAAGGCTTTAAGAAATGATTAAAAGAGCCTGTTTTATTCATTAATTCCTTCATTCGTTCATTCAATCATTGACAAAAAAGGCAATACACCCAACAAAACGCACGTTACTATTTTACAAAGTCTCTCTATGGAAGCATTAAAACAGATTGCCAATGTGGCTGGTTACAGCGGCCTTTATCGAATTGTGAAACCCGGACGGGCGGGCGTCATTGTTGAGTCGTTAGATGAAAAAAAGACGAAGACCATGATGGGGCCAACGGCTCGTGTATCGGTCCTGAATGACATTTCAATGTATGTCGATGACGACAGCGAAGAACAATCCGTATCCCTGGGGCAGGTTTTGCAGGCAATCAATGAAAAATACGGCGATAAGCTGACGGTTGATCCAAAAGGCTCTCCGGAAGGACTAGCTGAATTTATGGCTTCGGTTGTTCCTAACTACGACCGTGACCGTGTTCGCACAACCGACATAAAAAAACTCATTGTCTGGTACGGAATTCTGCGTCAGTTCGCTCCCGATGTATTCGTAGCAGCAGATGAGGAACCTACCGCAGCAGCTGTAGCGACTGAAGAAGCCGTTACTGAGGAAGCACCAGTTGCCGAAGAAAACGAAGCTCCAAAAGCATCTAACGCATAAATGCCTAAACATAGGCCAGCCTTCCTGAGTTAATGGATCAGGTAAGACGAATAAAATTCTTCATTTTCAGTGAGAACAGAAAAGCCGCGACGACCATTGGTTTCGCGGCTTTTTAGTGGGGGAATTAGTCAGTAAGTCGGTAAGTCGGTAAGTCGGTAAGTCGGTAAGCGACTGCGCCTAAGTCAGTAAGTGGCTGACACGCGAGCAATATACTCATGCGTCAGCCACTTACTGACTTAGGCGCAGTCGCTTACCGACTTACCGACTTACCGACTTACTGACTAATTTTAATCTACTGTACTCAATTTCACTGTGTTGGTACGGCGGTCCTGTGTTAGGGGCATGCTGAGCGTATTGATGAAAATATCACCAGACTCCAGTTTGCCCCGTGCAATGAGCGATTGTTTGATGCCTTCTACCGTTTGGTCGACGGTCAAGTTTGTATCAGGCTCGTAAGGCATTACCTGAACACCCCAATACAGACCCAGTGTGTTGCGAAGCTGAGCATCTTTCGAGAAGACAAACAGATCTGCTTTAGGGCGGTGGTGCGAGAGCCGGACAGCTGTATAACCTGAGTTTGTGATCCCGATAATCGCTTTGGCTTTCGTATCGCGGGCCAGGCGGCAGGCACTCATGACAACATTGTCGTTAATGACGCTTTCACTTGGTTGCTCGTTTACCTGGGCGTGATAACGGTAGTAAATTTTATCGGTGGAGGTCTCAACCTGACGGATGGTGTTGGCCATGCTTTCGACCGCCAGAACGGGATATTTACCCGATGCAGTTTCGGCACTGAGCATAACAGCATCAGCACCATCCATTACCGAGTTGGCAATGTCATTGATTTCGGCACGGGTTGGACGAGGAGAATCAATCATGCTTTCGAGCATCTGCGTCGCCACAATAACTGGCTTGGCTGACCGATTACACTTTTCAACCAGCATTTTCTGAATCATTGGAACCTCTTCGGCAGGTAACTCAACACCAAGGTCGCCCCGCGCTACCATCAGCCCGTCTGTAGCCGCAATGATTTCGTCGATATTCTGTATGGCCTCAGGCTTTTCAATTTTCGCGATTACGCGGCTCGTCTTACCTTTCGATCGGATATATTCTTTGATTTCCCGGATTTCGGAGGCTTCCCGTACAAATGACAGGGCAATCCATTCGGCATTGTGCTCTAGGCCAAACTCCAGATCAGCCCAGTCTTTTTCGGTAACGGCGGGCATAGATACCTTCGTATTTGGCAGATTTACACCTTTTTTTGACTTCATCGAGCCACCGTAAACGACCTCTGTAACGACATCGGTACCTTCTATTCTGAGAACCCGCACTTCTAATTTACCGTCGTCCATTAAAATACGCTCGCCCGGATGCACATCCCGATACATATTTTTGTAGGGCGTGCTAACGCGTTCGGCGGTGCCAATAATGTCATCATTTGTAAAGACAAGTTCCTGACCGGCTACGATCATCACACCATCTTTATGCTCAACATTACCAATACGAATTTTAGGCCCCTGTAAATCCTGCAGTACGCAAAGATTAAGGTTGTATTCTGCATTCAGTTCGCGAATGCGGGTTAAGCGCATCAAATGGTCTTCGTGGGTGCCATGAGAAAAATTAAGCCGGAATACATTTACTCCTGCTTTGGCTAAAGCTAACAATTGTTCTTTCGTATCGGAAGCCGGGCCAACAGTGGCTACGATCTTAGTTTTCTTAGACATGAGGGGCGGGAAAAATTTCGCAGAATCGGCCATAAGCCACTGCAAAAATAACCGTATGGTCTGATAAACGGTGGTATTTGTGTAAATTTTACAAGAAGACGTACAGACAGTCGTTACCAGATGGTTGTGAAAAGCTCGTTATAACGTGAAAAGTTATGATCTGACGAAACAATTGTAAGGCCATCGGCGAGGGCTGTAGCTAGAATGATTCGGTCGAAAGGGTCTTTGTGACTCTCAAGCGAAGGCACAGATAAATAGGCTTCGATATGATTAGCACCTAGTGGAAGCCAGATGAAGCCTGACTGAAGAACCATTTTGATAATACCTGGTAATGGTAATTTTATCCCTACGTTTTTACCTATCGCAAGTTTTATGGCAATCTCATAAAAACTGATTGAGCTGACATATACTAAATCCGCATTTCGAATCGCAACACGTGCATTTTGAGTTAGTAAAGCTTAATCCTCTACATACCAGATTATAGCTTGAGTATCCAGCAAAAGATTCGTTACATATAATCTTTTAGATCGTCTAGAGGATCATTAAAATCCTTGGAAAACCAATAATCTCCAACGAATGCGCCCTTCAACAAACCCGGTGTTCGCTTTGGCATTGCCTCCTTTTCGATTGTCTCTTCCACTAGGGTCACAATCACTTTTGCGGTTTTGCTTTTCACTGGCAGTTCTTCATCCAGAATAATCTGCCCGTTTTTATACGTTCCTGTTACCGTTGCCAGCATAGTTGTAGGCCTTTTTTAGCAATAACGTAAAATATTTACAAACAATCCACATCGGTCACAATGCTTACCTGTCGTAAACCTTTGTCGGTCAGGATGTCGTTGATGCGGTCCTGAATAAAAGTTTTTACCGCCTTGATGTTCACTTTGTCGCGCTCGATCTTGATTAAAATATCGTATAAGAACTGATTCCGAATCCGTTCAATGAGTGGCTCTTCGGGTCCAAGTACACGACTGCTGCCCAGGGCATCGGTTAACTCGGCGGCTAACCGCTGGGCGGCCTGATGACTAATGGCCCGGTCGGTATGGCGAATGGTCAGTTTGATCAGTCGCGAGAAGGGCGGGTAATTAAAATCCTGCCGTTCTTTCAGTTCTTCCTCATACAGACCTTTATAATTGTTGTCGATCACTTTTTGCAGAACCGGCTGCTGGGGGTTACTGGTCTGAATCAGCACCGTTCCCTGCCGCCCTGCCCGTCGCCCTGCGCGTCCGCTTACCTGGGTAATCATCTGAAAGGCCCGTTCGGTGGCGCGGAAGTCGGGGAAATGAATGAGTCGATCTGCGTCGAAAATGCCCACCAGGCTAACATTGTCGAAGTCCAGCCCTTTGGTGATCATCTGCGTACCCACCAGAATGTCTACCTGACCACCTTCAAATTCCTGAATAATTTGCTGATAGGCATTTTTGGCACGGGTTGTGTCTAAATCCATGCGTAACACGCGCGATTGTGGAAAGAAAATCTGCAACTGATCTTCCAGTTTCTCGGTCCCAAAACCAATCGTCTTTACCTTGGTTGAGCCGCAGGTGGGACACAAGCGCGGAACGCTCTCCTTATGGCCGCAATAGTGGCATCGCAGTTCGGCATCCCGTTGGTGATAGGTCAGGCTTACGGCGCAGTTCGGGCACTCAGCGGTCCAGTCGCAGTCTTCGCACTGCATGTAGGGCGAATAACCACGGCGATTCTGAAACAGAATACTCTGTTCTTTCCGCTCCATATTGGCTTCCAGCGCACCCAGCAAAGCCGACGAGAACTCATTCTTCATCGTTTTCTGTTTTTTCTCCTGTTGCACGTTCACCAATGTAATAGTAGGCAGGGTGGCATCGCCAAATCGCTGGAACAACTCAACCAGACCGTACCGTCCCTGCTTAGCCTGATAATAGGTTTCGAGCGAGGGGGTAGCTGATCCAAGTAATACTTTGGCCTGTTGCCAGTGAGCCAGCATGATCGCTACATCGCGGGCGTGGTAACGAGGAGCAGGATCGTGCTGTTTATAACTGGTTTCGTGTTCTTCGTCTACAATAATCAGACCTAGGTTATCGAACGGCAAAAACACCGCCGATCGAACACCCACAACAAACTGATATTGTCCCGACACAACCCCCTTCCAGACCTCAACACGCTCGTTGTCTGAAAATTTAGAATGGTAAATCCCCATTGTATCGCCAAATACCCGTTGCAGACGTACTACTATCTGGGTTGTCAATGCAATTTCGGGGAGTAAATACAGCACCTGCGAACCGCTGTTAATGGCTTGCTGAATCAGGTCAATGTACACTTCGGTCTTGCCACTTCCCGTAATACCGTGCAGTAACACAACGTTTTGGCTCTCAAACTGAGCCATAATTTGTAATGAAGCTGATCGTTGCGCATCGGTCAGCTTTATCTCTGTCTGCAACCCCGCACCATTATCCGAAAAACGTGGCTGGATGATCTCAAATGTTTCGAAAACCTGATTTTTAATGAGTGTTGACAGGGAGGATTGGGACAGGTCATCATCTTGATTCAGAATCGTTTTATCTAAACCTTTTTGATTGAGTGAAGGCGTGCGTTGCATGGGAACATGACTTAGATAGCGCATAACGACCTCCTGCTGTTTAGGTAGTTTTTCAAGCCGTTGAAGCAGTACCAGAAGTTGTTCCCGTTCTTCATAATTCCGGTTTAGCCTAACCTTACGCACCATTTTTGGAACATATTTCTCCCGGACTTCTTCAAATACAATAATGGCTTTTTTGCCAATTAGTGATTTGATAATGGCCGCTGCATTGCTGCCTTCGCCCATAAGCCGCTCCAGTTCTTCATACGATAAAGCCGAATGCTTTTTGAGTTCGGTAAGCAGTGTGCCTTCAAATTCAGTGAGTAGTTCAGGGTAATCAAAGTCAGGGTTGAACTGCACTTTCGATTGACTCGAAATTTTTAAGCCCGAAGGAAGGGCTACATTCATCACCTCACCTATGCAGCACATGTAGTATTCTGAAATCCACCTGAATAACTCCAGTTGGTAACTTGTTATTAATGAAAGGTCATCTAGAAGCTCGTTGATATAACGAGCCTGATAACCGCTGGGCGGGGTGTTATGAAGCCTTGCGACGATGGCTGTGAGCACTCTTCCGTTCTTCTTTCCGAAAGGAACAATAACTCTGGCACCAATTTTGATTGCCTCCGCCATCCCCCGGGGAACTCGGTAGGTAAACAATTTGGGTACAGGTATAGGCAAAATCAAATCAGCGAAGAACGTTATTTCTTCAGAGTCAAAAGACAAAAACAATGTATTGGCTTGGTTTTCCACAGGTAAATCGTACGTCGAGTAAATATACAGAGAAAACCCCCAGCCACTGGCAAAGCTTTTGCGTAAATAGGGCTAACGAATTCTTGTATGTCAATACGTTTGCCACTATAGTATAAATGTGACGTCAATAAAAATGCTATAGGGTATACAAGTTTATACGTTTTGGCCAATTGACCGAGTAACATAATTTACGTTAATAAATGCCTCTTTTGTATGAAGCGACTTTACGTGTTTTTAGTCTTTTTAACTGTTTTTGGGCGTATTGGAGTAGCGCAGGCCCAAGTGAAAGGCATCGTTTTTCGAGATTTTGACCTGAATGGAATTCGATCAGATACATTGCCAATTGAGGCTGGAGTTGCTGGTGTAACCGTTCGGGCATTTGTCGATTTAAATAAAATACCGATTCAGACAGTTACGGACGCTCAAGGTAATTACTCTTTTAGCGGCACTGATATTCCGGTAGGTGTGCCCGTGCGTATTGAATTTAACAATCTGCCCGCTGGTGATTATAACGGACCCTACGGCTCAGGTAGCGGTACCACGGTACAATTTGTAAAAGCCCCGGCCGATCACGTAAATATTGGTATCAATTATCCTGCCGATTATTGCCAACGAACGGGTGTACGGCTAGTTGTGCCCTGTTATGTGAACGGGAATTCGCAAACAACTTCTGATGCCAATGGCAATACAGTTACCGATGAAAAACAGGCGGCCAAAGCCGATGTACTGGTCGATATAGCCTATGAAGCGTCAGGTGTTGCAGGTTCATCGAACTTTCCGCCCAATCACCTGGCGTCTGGTAGCCAGATCGGGGCGGTGTGGGCACTAGCCTACCAGCGACGGAATAAGAAAATATTCAGCGCAGCCGTGGTCAAGCGTCATATGAGTTTCGGGCCGCTTGGCACTGGGGGTATCTACATGACAGATGTGGTCAGCCATAACACCACGAATTTTCTGGATGTAAAAACCCTTGGCATTGATATGGGAGACGATCCACACACAGGTCTTTTTGGCGATAAAACTCAGGCTAGCACAGATGTCGGCTCTATGAACGCTGCAGGACGCACTAGTTTTGGTGGTATGGATATGTCGGAAGATGATAAAACCATCTACTTCATAAACCTTAAAGACCGTAAAGTATATAGTCTCTTTGTCAATTCGCCGGCTGTTGCTCCAACATCGTTGACAGCTGTGAAATCGTGGTCAATTCCTGATCCAGGTTGTTCAAACGGTGATTTTCGGCCCTGGGCACTCAAAGTTCATCATGGTAAAATTTACGTCGGCGTCGTTTGCTCTGCCGAAACATCACAGCAGCAAAGTGACCTCAAAGCCACAATCTATCGCTTCGATCCAAAAGATGCTTCACCTGTTTTTGAACAGGTCCTGTCGTTTCCTCTCAACTTTCGGCGTGGCTCAACTGATCTGACGGGAACGTGCGTACAGTATGACCATTGGTTACCCTGGACAGATGCCTGGCCGACGCCTTGCGGGCAGGGTAGCAACCCTAATTTTGTCATGTATCCACAACCCATCGTAGCAGACCTGGAATTCGATGATGATGGCTCCATGATGATTGGTTTTATGGACAGGTTCGGTAACATGGTGGGGGTGGCCAACCATGATCCCCAGGGTAATGGAGGCTACGATGGCTTTACTGGGGGCGATTTGCTGCGAGCCTACAATAATAACGGGACACTAGAACTGGAGAAAAATGGTAAGTCAGGTAAGTTAACCGGAAGCGGAGTTGGCAATAATGAAGGTCCTCTGGATGGGAACAATACAGGCGGTGAGTTTTTTGGAAACGATAACTGGTCTTTCTTTGGCCATGTTGCCCACGCTGAGGTGACGAATGGCGCCCTTAGCTTTGTGCCGGGTTATACTGAAATTCTCACGTCGGCTTATGATCCCATTGCCCAGATTTATCAGTCAGGTGGTCTAAAAGTTTTCAATACCAAGACGGGTGCCACGAATCGAAATTATGTTTTATATACGCTGGACGCCACGCCGGGTTCATTTGGAAAGGCGGCCGGGTTAGGTGATGTAAAAGCATTGTGCGATCCTGCCGGTGTCGAAATAGGAAATCGTGTATGGTTCGATGATAACCGCGATGGTATTCAGGACGCTTATGAACCTGGTCTTGACGGTATTGTGCTCACCCTGCATGATATGGAGTCTGGGGGTAATCAAATTGCTACCCAAACCACGCACGATGGAGGCCAGTTTTATTTTAATAATAAGACCGTACCGGGTGGGCTGGAGTATGATCATAAATACGAAATACGGATGGACACGCTCCAATTGTCACGGTTAGACATCACACTCAATGGAGCTAAGCCTTTGACACCTTCGGGTGGCAGAGTAGCAGCCCGATCGGCTGGGGCACGGCAGGCACTCGCCAGTCCACAACGGTATTATGTGCTCTCACCTGCGAATCAAACTGGGCTTAACGAGCCGGACCTGCGCGATTCTGACGCCCAGCTAGTTGGTGGGTCGGCCGTAATGGCTGTTACTTCGCTCAATGCTGGACAAAACGACTTTACGTATGACCTGTCTATGTATTCCTGCCCGATACTTACTGCCGAAAACGATACGGTTGCGCTATGCCCTGGCGCTAAACTCGATTCTGTTGCAGCTGTTGGTAAGTACTTTAGTCGGGTAGACTCCGTTCGCTTTGTCTTATTTACCAGTCCGCAGTCGGGCACAGCTATGTATGGGACTGGGGGCGTAGTGCTGGGTTCTGCAAAACCAGATGGCAGCACAAATCGGGTGGCACTTGATAATCCGCCTGTCAATACGATTAACAACGGGTCGGGTGTTACCAATCAATATATCTACGCAATTATCTATCCCACACCAGCGAACCCTACTTGTCGCCAATCGGGTGTAACACTAATCAAGATTGCTCCTTCATTAACGGCTAAGGCTGCTGGTGGGCAGTTGACCTGCTCAGTCAAGAGTGTGCAGCTTGGAGGGGTCGCCCAGTATAAAGACGGCTCGCCAGCCACCCAGGCCACTTACGCCTGGAGAGGCCCTGACCGCTTTAGCAGTTCGTTGCCCAGCCCCACCGTATCGGTAGCGGGCACTTACACCCTGACGGTGGGTGATCCTGCCTGTCCGGGCAGTTTCACCAGTACCACCGCTGTGGTGACCTCCGATACGGTGGTGCCCAGCCTGAAGGCTTCGGTGGTGGCCAAGACCTGCCCTGGCTGTGTGGCCCGCGTCTCGGCGGAGTCGCCGGGGGCCGAGCTGAGCTGGACGGGTCCCGACAGTTTCACCGCCACAGGGGCGGGGGTGGATGTGGTAATGGAGGGCACCTACTCAGTGACGGCCACCGCCAGCAATGGTTGTCGGGTAACGGCTACCCTACAGGTCATCCCTTATATTTGTCCAACGCCTAAGTGTCTGCCTCTACTGATCAGACGTATCAAATAGTAGTTTTGAAATTAGCCTATAAAAAGTCTCCTTAGCGCAACCTTTGGGGACTTTTTGCTTGTTAGTAGTTTGTGTCTGGTAGAGTATTCCCAGATGAATTGCGCATCACTGATTATTTTATGCAAACATACGACGTCATTATTGTTGGCAGCGGCCCCTGCGGGCTGGCGGCTGGCATTGAAGCGGCTAAAGCCGGATTGAGCCATTTGATCCTCGAAATGGGTAGTCTGACAGAATCAATTCGGCAATACCCACGACGAATGCGTTTTTTCTCCACGGCCGAGAATATTGAAATTGGGGGGTTGCCATTTGCCATCTCGGATGTAAAAGCTGGTCGCGACGAAGCCCTCCAGTATTATCGAAAAGCCGCGGCCTATTATCACCTGAATTTTAAATTATTTCAGGAGGTATGGGAAGTACATAAAGAGGGTGACTTGTTTACCGTGACAACCAAGGCGGGTGCCCATTTTTATGCTCGCAAGGTGATTATGGCTACAGGTTATTTTACACGCCCCCGCTGGCTCAACATTCCCGGCGAAAATCTGCCACACGTATCGCACTACTACGACGAGCCCTTTAAGTATTCATTTACCAATGTGGTGATCATTGGCGGGTCAAATTCGGCTGTCGAAGCGGCTTTAGAGTTATACCGGCATGATGTAAATATTACTGTCGTACACCGGGGCGAAGATTTTCGTAGTACGGTAAAATACTGGCTTGTACCGGATGTGAAAAACCGGGTGAAGGAGGGCAGAATAAAAACTGCCTTCGACTCGTGTGTGACGCAGATTAATGAGAAATCAGTAACGATCAATAACCTTAAAACAGGGGAGGAGGTCGAACTACCTGCTGATTTTGTCCTGATCCTGACGGGTTATATTCCCGATGCGGAATTACTACGTCGCTGTGGTATTGAACTCGATTCCGTAACGCAGGTTCCAACCTATAACAAAGAAACCTTTGAGACTACCGTGCCGGGCTTATACGTTTGTGGGACGGTACTGGCCGGAGTTTTTACGGAGAAAGTCTTTATCGAAAATGGTCGCGAACACGCTCAGGCTATTATTGACCATATGGTAGGCCGTGAAGTGCACAAGGTAGCTGAACTGATTCAACGAATTTAACGGTAATCCGTAGAGGGCCAGCGCCAATGTGAACTGGCCCTCTATGGATTACTAATTAGATAAAAGGTGTCTCGATAATAACCGTTTAGCTGCAAACCAACGACGGCGCGATACGGGCAAAACCGCTCCTGACCGCATATAAACAAGGCCACCTTTGTCAGGATCAAGACGTTCAATCCGCTCTATATAATGCAGATTAACAATACAGTTCCGATGGAGCCGAATAAACCATGTAGCAGGCAACTGAGGCACATAGTACTTCAATGTACGTGGCATCAGCATACGTTGTCCGTCTTTCCAGTAGAGCCAGCTATAGTTGCCCGTCGCCTGGAGAAACATCAGATCCGATACCGGAAGAGCAAGTTGACCACTGTCACGTACATACATACTGATCGCGTCAGTGGGAAGTGCAGCTTTTGAGGAAGTAGTGTTAGTGTATAGGTTAGGTCTCATAAATGATTAGTGTGAAAAGAGGTGAATGTTGACTTTTAGTGTTGACCAGGAGGAACTAATCGCTTTGGTTCTGTTCAAAACTAATCAGCTATAGAGAGCAAATAGAAATTTTGTTGTCAGTAACTATAAATGGTAGCTGAACAGCGGTATATTGTAAGTGAATGGCGGCAGTCGTACTGGTTTATAAACCAATATGACTGCCGCCATTCACTTACAAGGCACTGATAATGAAGCTAAATTTATCGATTTACTATATTTATTAACATAACAACAGAGATTAATACAGATTCTGGGCTGTTATTTACCCGATTTTGTGTTGACGTTAACTAAACTAATGGCGTGTGGTATTTTCTGTTGAACATTCGATAAATAATAGGGAATATAAGCAGCGTCAATATAGTGGCAGTGATGAGGCCGCCAATCACAACAATGGCCAGTGGTTTCTGGGTTTCGGAGCCAATACCCGTCGAAACGGCAGCGGGCAGTAGGCCGATAGCAGCCATGAGTGCTGTCATAACTACGGGTCTTATCCGCGATCGGACACCTTCCCGAATGGCCTGATCGAGCGGCATATGCGCTTTGCGGTTGTTGTTGAACACCGAAATCAGAATAACGCCATTTTGCACGCAAATACCGAACAACGCAATGAAGCCTACCCCCGCCGATATACCGAAGTTCATACCTGTGGCGTGCAGGGCGAGAATACCTCCAATAAGCGCGAAGGGTACATTGAGAAGTACAAGGCCCGCATCTTTGGCACTGCCGAACAAAATGAACAGAATAACAAAAATGGTCGCCAGACTAATGGGCACCACTTGTCCCAGCCGCGCCGTTGCCCGAACCTGATTCTCAAATTCGCCCGTCCAGGTAATGCCATAGCCCTTGGGCAGGTTTTTGATCGCTTCATTCACCCGTTGCTGCGCTTCGCCAATAGTGCTGCCTAGATCACGCTCCCGAACAGAGAACTTTACGCCAATAAACCGCTTGTTGTTATCGCGATAGACAAAAGCAGGACCCGTTATTTCACGCAGGGTGGCAATTTCACGCAGCGGAATTTTGTTGCCCCGCAGGGTAGGCACCATTAAGCGCATGATGTCATCTTCCGTACGGCGGTAATCTTCGCCGTAGCGGACGCGGATGTCGAATTTGCGCTCGCCTTCATATAGGATTGAGGCTGTTTTACCACCAATGGCCATTTCGATAACCGACTGGGCATCTGAGGTCGACACGCCGTAGAGGGCCATTTTTCGATCGTCGAACAACACGCTGATTTCCGGCTGGCCAATGTTGCGCAGAATACCAACATCTTTCACGCCCGGCACATTACGAATGGCACCAATGACAGTATTCGCCAGTTTATCGAGGGTTTCCAGGTCGTCACCGAAGATTTTAACGGCGTTACTGGCGTTCATGCCTGCGACGGCTTCGGCTACGTTGTCGATAATCGGTTGCGAGTAGTTGTAGTTGATACCCTGAAATTGCTTGAGTCGCCCGTCCATTTCCTCAATCAACTGATCGGTTGTGATTTTCCGCGTCCAGTCATCTTTTGGTTTCAGGTTTACCTGCATCTGTACGTAGTAAAACCCGGATGGGTCGGTGCCATCATTGGATCGACCCGTTTGCGACAGTACGCCATTCACCTCGGGGAAGTCCATGAGTTTTTGACGAAGTGTGCGCACCATGCCCACCGTTTGATTGAGCGAGCTACTCATCGGCAATTTGGCCTCTACCCATAAAGCCCCTTCGTTAAGGGTGGGCAGAAACTCCGAACCCAGTAGCGTGGCGGAGAAGAATGTGAGCCCCATAAAACCGATGGCCGCTAATAAACTGATTTTCTGATGCAGATAACACCAGTTAAACCCGGCCATAACCGTGCGGTCGAAGAAGTTTACCAGTGGGTTGTTCTTTTCCCGAACATCCTTTTTAAGCAGGATCGAACACAAAACGGGTACCAGCGTCAGCGTAAACAGGAGCGCACCCAGCAGGGCAAAGCCTAACGTCCAGGCCAGGGGCGAGAACATTTTGCCCTCCACTTTCTGAAAGGAGAAAATGGGCAACAGGGCCGTAATAATGATCAGTTTGGAGAAGAAAACGGCTTTCCCTAATTCGCCACCCGTCTTTTTGATGAGGCCCAACTTTGCCATCCGGTTAAATTTGGGCATACCGACTCGGTGCGCCTGGTGGTCGAGTGTTACAAAAATACCCTCGACCATGACTACTGCACCATCAACAATAATCCCAAAATCGACCGCACCCATCGACAGCAGGTTCGCCGACATGCCGCGCAGTTTGAGGCACATAAAGGCAAACAACAAGGCCAGGGGAATAATGATGGACACGATGATGGTCGTGCGCCAGTCGGCCATAAACAGAAA
>CAXTJJ010000033.1:13474-20534 GCA_964244155.1 uncultured Spirosoma sp. | reverse complement strand
GTACCGTCCGCGACTACCTGCGCCCGGCCAACCGCACGCTTCTGCTGATCGAACCTGTTAAAAAAGCCAACTAATCCATGAAACGTATTGTCTTATTGCTCACGGGCTTAACCCTCCTGGCAGGTTCAGTAGTAGCTCAAAAACAAACCCCGCCCGAGGGCGGTAAACCTAAGGATTTCGTCTTGCCAAAACGACAGATAATTACTCTGGAAAATGGACTAAAAGCCTCACTGGTGCCCTACGGAGCCGTTCCGAAGGTAACCGTTACCATGATTGTACGCACGGGCAATATGCACGAGAAAGCCAATGAAAGCTGGCTTTCCGACCTGCTGGCCCAGTTGATGCAGGAAGGGACAACCACCCGCACAGCACAGGCGTTGTCGGAAGAGGTGGCCCGGATGGGAGGCTCTCTGTCCATAAGTTCCAATTTTAGCGCCATGATGGTGTCGGGTTCCGTACTGTCGGAGTATGCGCCCGCGCTGGTAAGTCTGCTGGCCGATGTGCTGATGAACCCCCGCTTCCCGGCTTCGGAAGTTGACCGACTGAAAGCGGATCTGAAACGGCAATTAACGGTGCAGAAAGACCGCCCGCAGTCGCAGGCAAACGAGAAGTTTGCGGCCGCTATGTACCCTGACCAGCCCTACGGTCGGATTTATCCAACCGAAGAGATGATCTCCAGCTATGACCTGGCTAAAATACGTGGTTTCTACGATGCCCAGTTTGGGGCGCAACGTACGCAAGTGTACGTAGCGGGTAAATTTGATGAGCAGGCCGTTGAAAAGGCCATCCGCACATCGCTGAGTAGCTGGCGTAAAGGGCCAGCCCTCGATATACCGATTGCCAAACCATCTACAACCAAGGGGTTTGCGCTCGTTGATCGTCCCAGCGCTCCCCAGTCGACTCTGATTGTGGGACTGCCCGTACTTGACCCATCGCAGCCGGACTATGTGCCAATGGTTGTCGCCAACTCGTTGCTGGGTGGTTCATTTGGGTCGCGCATCACGAGCAACATTCGGGAAAACAAAGGCTACACCTACTCACCGTATAGCTCAATCAATAGCTACTACCGGGGTGCCACCTGGACCGAACGCGCCGACGTAACGACGGCTAATACGGGGGCGTCGTTGAATGAAATCATGAAAGAAGTGAACCTGATGCGCAGCACAGCCCCATCGAAGGCGGAACTGACAGGCATCCAGAATTATGAATCCGGAATTTTTGTCCTTCGAAATTCCAGCCCGATGGGTATTATCAATCAATTGTCGTTCGTGGATTTTCACGGATTAGATGAAAGTTACCTGACTAATTACGTTAAAAACGTTATGGCTATTACACCTGAGCAGGTGAAGCAGGTTACCCAGAAATACATCGATCCGCAGACTATGACGGTAATCGTTGTGGGTGACCGTAGTAAAATAGAAGGGCAGTTGACCGATTATAAACCAGCCGGAAAACTGTCGGGGAGTAAGTAGTGGATGAGTCATAAGCGGGTGTTTGGTGGTCGGATTTCCAGACTATCCAACACCCGCTTTCTATTAGGTTAGTTCGGTAGTATATTATTCCCGGAGCAGTAGCCATGCTTCTTCATTACCCTGCTGGATAGCCAGATCCAGAGCAGTTAAGCCTCGTACGTCCCGAATGGTGGTATCGGCACCAGCGTCCAATACCAATTTTACCAGTTGATTTCGGCCAAACAAAGTGGCGAACATCAAGGCAGTTCCGCCATTGCCGTTTTGTAAGTTTAAATCAGCCCCATGTTCAATCAGAAGCCGGGCAATATCAGGATACCCTTTAAAACAGATGCCCATCAGAGCCGTATTGCCGCTCAAGTCCTGTGCATTTACATCGGCCCCGGCGGCCAGTAACGTTTTCGTAGCTTCCAGTTGACCATCGTAGGCCGCAACAATTAAGGGAGTAAACCCTTTTCCGTTCTGCGTGTTTACATCAATTCCGGCGTCGATGAGTTGTTGTATATACGTGGCATCACCGCTGCGGGCGGCATCAAAAAGCAGATCTTCGGGGCGGTCGGAATAAAAAGACATAGGCAGGAAGCGTTGAGCAGTGAAATTTGTTATTCCCTGAGAGGTAAACAAAAGATGGGGGATTGTTTGTTTTAAAAACGTCTGATATCCAATGACGCAGCGTCAGCAAACTTCGCAGGTAATAAACACCCGCTGTTGCCTTGTAGGAGGTGGTCCCGCTGGCATGATGCTGGGCTTCCTGCTGGCCCGTTCGGGGGTGGAAGTGGTTGTTCTGGAGAAGCATGGTGACTTTCTTCGCGATTTTCGGGGCGATACTATCCACCCGTCGACGCTGGAACTGCTGTCAGAATTGGGTTTACTGGATGAATTTCTGCGGCTCCCACATCAGGAACTTCGGTCTATTCAGGCTACGGTAGGCGGGCAAACGGTGCCCCTCGCCGATTTTACTCACCTGCCAACCCGGTGTACGTTTATCGCTTTTATGCCACAATGGGATTTTCTGAATTTCCTGGCCGATAAAGCAAAACAGTACCCAACGTTTCACCTGCATATGCAAACCGAAGCAACCGACCTTGTCCAGGAAAATGGTAAGGTGGTCGGCGTTCGGGCAACAACGCAAACGGGTGAACTGGTGATCAAGGCCGACCTGGTAGTGGGTACAGATGGGCGAAAGTCTATAATCCGCGAAAAAGCAGAGTTGGCCGTACAGGATTTTGGGGTGCCGATCGATGTACTCTGGATGCGAATTCGTAAAGACCCCGCGCTTGGAGAAATGTCCCTGGGCTACCTCAACGCTGGAAAATTTATGGTCTTGATTGACCGGCACGATTATTTTCAATGTGGCTTTATTATCCCCAAGGGGCAGTATGAGGCTGTGAAGCAACGAGGTATTGTTGCGCTACAGAATGACATTCGTACACTGGCTCCCTTCGTTGGCGACTATGTAAAGGAACTGACGTCCTGGGCGCAAATTAGTCTGCTGACGGTGAAGATCGACCGCTTGCAGCAGTGGTACAAGCCTGGTCTACTCTGCATTGGTGATGCCGCCCATGCGATGTCGCCAGCGGGTGGCGTAGGGGTTAATCTGGCCATTCAGGATGCTGTAGCTACGGCCAACCAGTTGACTCATTCTCTCCAGTGTGGGCCTGTGTCCATGAATGAGTTAGCCCGTATCCAACGCCGACGGCAGTGGCCGGTTCGCCTTATTCAGGCAGGGCAAATTTTCATTCATCAGCGGATCGTTAGTCCATCATCTCAAAAATCGACAGCCCTTCCACCCTTCATGCTTTGGCTGTTGCGTAAGCTGCCCATACTGCGCCGGATACCGGCTTATCTGGTTGGGATAGGCCCTCGTCCTGAGCATATTCGTACATTGCCGGCAGCCAACAGCTAGTATCTGGACCTGAACGGTATCTACTTCTTCATGGCCTTCACGACCTGTCCGTCCCGAATTTCTTCGGATGCTTTCTTTACGATGGGCATACCCGCCTGTACATCGCCGAACACTTCCACCAGCGTATCCACGACGTTCCCTTTTTGTACCGACACCCACTGCGCCCGGTTGTCATTCACTTTGATTACGAACATCTTTTCGCTCGAACTGACTACGGATGTTGTGGGCACGAACATCGTTTTGCCTGAACGGGTAACCGGCATCATTACTTCGGCATACATACCCGTTTTAAGTTCATGTGCGGCATTGGCTACATCAAATTCAGCCATCATGGCACGGTTGGTTTCAACTAAACTCTCTGCCGACCGAGCCAGTTTTGCATTGAAATGCCGATTCGGCATGGCATTGACAGTAAAGGATACCGCGCTTTTCGTTTGTAGCTGATTGGCAAAGGTTTCGGGAATGGCAACCGTCAGGCGTAAGGTGCGGCTGTCTTCCAGGACGAACAGCGGTTTGCCGCTATCGCCCGCGCCAACCAGCGCACCGGGGCTGATGTTCCGCTCGATAACCATGCCGTCAAAAGGGGCGGTGATGGTGAGGTATTGTCGAAGTTCGGTTTTGGCCTGGTAGTTGGAGCGGGCCGCCTGTACTGTTCCTCTGGCTACGGCAACCATCGCACTGTCGCCCTGCATTTTCGCCAGCGCCTGATCGAGTTCGTTGGCCGATACGGCACCTTCCATTTTAGCCGTTTGTACCAGCCGGTTATAGGTTAATCGGCTGGCACGGGCGCGGGTTGTCTGCTCCACCAGCGTAGCTTCCTGCGCCTGAACCTGTGCCTGCGCCTGACTCAGTTCCGAGATCACTTCGGGCGCGTCGAGCCGGGCCAGCACCTGCCCTTTACGCACCAGCGTACCCCGATCTACGAATATGTCGCGCACAAAGCCTTTTACTTTGGCGTAGATGCTGACCTTGTTCCAGGGCTTTAACTCTCCCGGCAATGTGACCCGATTGCTGGGCTGTAACGCCTGTACAGTCGTTACCTCGACCTGTTGCACATCAGGTTCTTTGGTGTCGGCCGGTTTGTTGTCGCTGCTGGCCGATGAACAGGCTGTAAACCCAACGGCAAGGGCGGTAAATCCGATTAGCGTTATTAGCGGTTTCATATAGATGATGATTGCTGAAGGCTCAAACAGGCTCCGGCTGTTTGCTAAAAATTGAATATATCCTTACAAACAGCCGGAGCCTGTTTGAGCCTTACTACTCAATGTACAGGGCTTAACTCCTGATGGTAGAATTTGCTTTCCGGATCATCAGGGTCAAGGGATACGGATTGTGTGGTGGCTTTGGCCTGGAATTGCGTGAATACACAAGGCAGAATCAGTAGAGCCGCCAGCGTTGAGGCAATCAATCCACCAATAACCGCCTGACCGAGTGGGGCAATCTGGTCGCCCCCTTCACCAAGTCCTGACGCCATGGGCACCATCCCGGCAATCATGGCGATACTAGTCATGAGAATAGGCCGAATCCGGCTGTTTGCCGCCAGCACCACAGCCCGGCGCGTGTCGCCAATTTCCAGCCGGAGGTTCTCGGCATTGGTTACCATCAGAATGGCGTTGGCAACCGATACCCCCACCGACATGATCAGACCCATGTACGATTGCAGATTCAGCGTGGCACCGCAAGCCAGCAACATCAGCAACGCTCCGGCAACCACCGCCGGAATTGCGGCCAGAATCACCAGCGATAATTTGAAAGACTGGTAGTTAGCGGCCAGCAGCAGGAAAATAATCACGATAGCCACCAGCAGACCGGTCTGCAAACTGCTCAAGGTTTCGGTCAACAGGTTGGTTTGTCCACCCAGTTCGACCAGTACACCGCGGGGCGGTTCGCCTGCTTCTTTGATAGCCTGCTCCACCGCTTTACGGGCAGTACCGAGGTCTTTTTTCTGTAAGTTGGCCGTTATTGTTACGAGTCGGTTCGGGCCAGCGCGGTCGTATTCGCCGGGGGCCGTACCCTCCGAAAAGGTAGCTACGTCTGACAGAACGGGGTGCATTTCGCCACTCTTCAGCGGGATATTGCCAATATCACTGGCACTGCTCATCTGATACTCTGGAATCTGTACCTGAACCTGATAGGCCAGTCCTTTCGACTCATCGAGCCAGAGGTTCTTATCGGTAAAGCGGCTGGATGATGTCGCGGCCACCATGGAGCGGGCGACCTGCGTAGACGTAACGCCCAACTGACCCGCTCGTTCGCGGTTCATGGTCACGTTAAGGACAGGGTAGGCGAGTGGTTGAGCAATCTGCACGTCGCGCAGGAAGTCGATCTTCGTCATCCGTTCCCGAATCTTGTTGGCAAATCGTCCCGCTTCGCTCAGGTCTTTAGCGGCTACTGTTACCTCAATAGGTGTTGACGCCCCCTGACTCATAATCTTTTCGGTCAACTCAATCGGTTCGAATGAGATGTTAGCTGTGGGTAACGCCTTGGCAATGCGTGCCCGAAGTTCTTCTTTTAAGTCGTCCATCTTTACCGGATGTTCTTCTTTTAACGACACCTGCAAAACAGCCTCGTGAGGACCACTGTTGAAGACGAAAATGTTGGACGTTCCGTAGCTGGAAGGCACGGTACCGACGTAGGCTGACGAAATCTCTACATTATCAGTACCCACTGCTTCCTTAATAATATCGAGCACTTTCAGGGTAGCGGCTTCGGTACGTTCAACCCGTGTGCCATCGGGAATCCGCAGGCGCATCTGAAACTGGTGACTGTTGCCGTGGGGCAGAATATCCGTGCCAATTACCAGAAAGCACACAACGATAATAGCGACCGTACCCGCCATATATCCGCTAACGATCAAGCCACGACGATTCAGGATTTTTTCGAGAAGGTTAGAATACCGCTGTTTGAATTTCTCAAACCCTTTGGCATTGGCAACCGGGTGAGCGCCCTCTTCCAGCATGGCATGACGCTCCTGTGCATCGAGGGCCAGCGTGGGTGCTTCGTGGCCGGGATGGCTTTTGAGCAGCCAGTTTGCCAGCACGGGTACGAAGGTTTGCGAAAGCAAAAACGACGCGATCATGGCAAAGCCAACCGAGAGTGACAGCGGCAGGAACATGGAGCGCGGCACCCCACTCATTACAAACGCGGGGGCAAATACGGCCAGAATTGCCAGTAGAATCAGGAATTCAGGAAAAACGATTTCCTTACAGGCATCCCAGATCGCCACTGCTTTGGGCTTGCCCGTCTCCAGATGCTGGTGAATGTTCTCAATCGTTACCGTAGCCTGATCGACCAGAATCCCGATGGCCAGCGCCAGCCCCGATAAGGTCATGATATTGATGGTCTGGCCGCACAGATTCAGCATGATCACCGCCGACAGAATCGAGATCGGGATGGTCACGACCACAATGATCACACTGCGCCAGTCGCGCAGGAAGAGCAACACCATCAAGCCGGTTAGAACGGCGCCCAGAATCCCCTCTGTTACCAGACTTTTCAGGGCGTTGGTTACGTAAACCGACTGGTCGAACTCGTACGAAATCTTGACATCTTCCGGCACCGCGGCCCGAAGTTCGGGCAGGGCTTTTCGGATGTTGTTTACGACATCAAGCGTCGACGCATCCGACTTTTTTACTACCGGAATGTACACTGCCCGGCGACCATTTACCAGTGCGTAACTCACCGT